>NZ_JBFAOM010000031.1:0-124810 GCF_040675235.1 Nonomuraea sp. NPDC049637 | reverse complement strand
GGTGGACCAGCCGGTGGGCGTCTGCATGGAACGCGGGCTGGACCTGCCCGTCGTGCTCCTCGGCGTGCTGGCGGCCGGCGGCGCCTACCTGCCGCTCGACCCCTCCCACCCGGCGGAGCGCACGCGCGGCATGCTGGCCGACGCGGGCGCCGACCTGATGGTCACGGCGGCGGACGTGCGGCCGGCTGCGGCTTCCGTGGTGCGGGTGCGTGAGGACAATCTGGCCTACGTCATTTTCACGTCCGGCTCGACCGGGCGTCCCAAGGGCGTCGGCGTCTCGCACCGCGCGATCGTCAACCGGCTGCGCTGGATGCAGGACACCTTCCACCTCACCCCGCAGGACCGCGTCCTGCACAAGACACCCACCACCTTCGACGTGTCGGTGTGGGAACTGTTCTGGCCGCTCATCACCGGCGCCACCATGGTCATCGCCCGGCCCGGCGGCCACCGCGACACCGCCTACCTACGCGACCTCATCAAGACGGAGAACATCACCACGATGCACTTCGTCCCGTCGATGTTGCAGGCGTTCCTGGAAGAGGAAGGGATTCGGCTTCCAGCCCGGATCATCTGCTCCGGCGAAGCCCTCCCACCCCATGACCTCCCAGGACTGCACAACCTGTACGGCCCCACCGAAGCGGCCGTGGACGTCTCGTGGCACGCCTGCCGACCGGGCGAACCGACCGTCCCCATCGGCAGACCGGTCGACAACACCACTCTGCACGTCCTGGACGCACACCTCCAGGACGTCCCCATCGGCACCCCCGGCGAGCTCTACATCGGCGGCATCCAACTCGCCCGCGGCTACCTCGGCAAACCCGCACTCACCGCCGAACGCTTCCTCCCCGCACCCAACGGCCAACGCCTCTACAAAACCGGCGACCTCGCCCGCTGGCTACCTTCGGGAGAACTCGAATACCTCGGCCGCACCGACCACCAAGTCAAGATCCGCGGCATGCGCGTGGAGCTGGGCGAGATCGAGGCCGTGTTGCGGGAGCGACCCGGCGTCACGGCCGCGGCGGCCAAGCTGGTTAACGGCCGCCTGGTCGGCTACGTCGTCGGCGACGTCCCCGAGCTGTCCGACGCGCTGCCGGATTACATGATCCCGACGGCGTGGGTGCGGCTGGACCGCCTGCCCGTCACCGCCAACGGCAAGCTCGACCGCGCCGCCCTGCCCGCGCCTGACCGCCCGGCCGACCTGCCGTGGGAGCCGCCGCGCGGCGCGGCGGAGATCGCCGTCGCGCAGGTCTGGCAGGAGGTGCTCGGCCTAGACCGGGCCGGCCGGCACGACACCTTCTTCGCCGTGGGCGGCGACTCGATCAGCAGTCTCAAGGTCGTCGCCCGGCTGCGCGCCACGGGCTACGACGTGGAACTGCAGCAGCTGTTCACCCATCAGGCGGTCGCCGAACTGGCCGCCGTGCTGCGGCCGCGGCAGGCCGTACCCGAGACCACGGCGGGAGCCTTCGACCTGCTCAGCGTGGCGGACAGAGAGAGGCTCACGCGATGATCATCGACGCCTACCCGCTCAGCGCCCTCCAGGCCGGGATGCTGTACCACAGCGAGCTGGACGGCGTGACCTTCCACGACCACACCACGCTCACGCTGCGCGGCACGTTCGACGAGGCGGCCCTGGTCAGGGCGCTGGACGAGCTGTCGGCCCGGCACGAGGTGCTGCGGACGTCCTTCGACCTGACCGGGTTCAGCGAGCCCGTCCAGCTCGTGCACGACCGTGCGGAGATCCCGCTGACCGTCTCCGGCGGCGAGCCGGAGTACGGGCCGTTCGACTGGACGCGGGCTCCCCTGCTCCGCGTCCACGTGCGGCCCGAAGCCGACCGGTTCGCACTGACCGTCTACTTCCACCACGCGATCCTCGACGGGTGGAGCGTCGCGCGGCTGGTCAGCGAGCTGCTGGAACGCTATGCGACCCCCGGGCTGCCGGTGGAGCCGCCGGCGGCGCGCTTCCGCGACCTGGTGGCGGCCGAGAAGGCGATGCTGGCCCGGCCGGAGGCGGCGGAGTTCTGGCGGGACGCGATCGCCGAGGCGCCGGAGGGCCGGTTGCCCCGGATGCCCGGCTACCCCACCGGCGGGCCGCGCGAGGTCGCGGTGCTGGCCACGGCGCTCCCCGGCGACCTGGCGAAGGCGCTGGCCGAGCAGGCGGCCACCGCCCGGGTGCCGCTGCGCTCGGTGGTGCTGGCGGCGCACGTGCGCGTCATGGCCCTGCTCACCGGCGATCCCGACGTCCTGACGGGGATGCTCACGCACAGCCGCCCGGAGAGCGAGGCCGGCGACGAGGTGCTCGGCCTGTTCCTCAACACCGTCCCGCTGCGGGTCCGGGCCGATGCACCCGACCTGGTCCAGCGGGTCTTCCAGGCGGAGGTGGCGGCGCTGCCGTACCGGCACTTCCCGCTCTTCGAGATCCAGCGGGCCAGCGGTCGCGCGCGCCTGCTGGACACGCACGTGGACTTCCGCGACTTCCACGTGAACGGCGCCGCCGCCACGCCCATCGAGGGCCAGGACTTCTTCGAGCAGACCGACTTCGCCTTCAGCACGGCCTTCGTCCGGACGCCGGGCCAGGGGCTGACGCTGACCATCTCCTACGACACCACGCAGTTCCCCGCCGACCAGGTCGCGGCGATCCGGGACCACTACCTCCGCGCCCTGTCCGGACAGGCGGGCATCTCGCCGCAGGACGCGGCCCAGCTCGCGCGCTGGAACACCACCGATCGGGAACATCCGGGCGGCACCCTGCACGACCTGGTCTTCGAGCAGGCCAAGCGCGCCCCGGACGCGACGGCGGTCGTCTTCGAGGGCGACCGGCTGACCTACCGCGAGCTGGCCGAACGGGCCCGCGCGGTGGCCGCCGGGCTGGACGTGCGGGTGGACCAGCCGGTGGGCGTCTGCATGGAACGCGGGCTGGACCTGCCCGTCGTGCTGCTCGGCGTGCTGGCGGCGGGCGGCGCCTACCTGCCGCTCGACCCGGCCGATCCCGAGGAACGGCGGCGCGGCATGCTCGCCGACGCGGGCGCCGCGACCGTGCTCACCGCCGCGACCTCCGGAGACCGGTTCACCCCGCCGCCGGTGCACGAGGACAACCTGGCCTACGTCATCTTCACCTCCGGCTCCACCGGACGGCCCAAGGGCGTCGGCGTCTCCCACCGCGCGATCGTCAACCGGCTGCGCTGGATGCAGGACACCTTCCACCTCACCCCGCAGGACCGCGTCCTGCACAAAACACCCACCACCTTCGACGTGTCGGTGTGGGAACTGTTCTGGCCGCTCATCACCGGCGCCACCATGGTCATCGCCCGGCCCGGCGGCCACCGCGACACCGCCTACCTGCGCGACCTCATCAAGACCGAGAACATCACCACTGCCCACTTCGTCCCCTCGATGTTGCAGGCGTTCCTGGAAGAAGAAGAGATCCAACTCCCGCCCCGGATCATCTGCTCGGGCGAAGCCCTCCCACCCGGCCACGACCTCCCAGGACTGCACAACCTCTACGGCCCCACCGAAGCAGCCGTGGACGTCTCCTGGCACCCCTGCCAACCCGGAGAAACCACCGTCCCCATCGGCAAACCCGTCCACAACACCACCCTGCACGTCCTGGACCCACACCTCCAAGACGTCCCCATCGGCACCCCCGGCGAGCTCTACATCGGCGGCATCCAACTCGCCCGCGGCTACCTCGGCAAACCCGCACTCACCGCCGAACGCTTCCTCCCCGCACCCAACGGCCAACGCCTCTACAAAACCGGCGACCTCGCCCGCTGGCTCCCCACCGGGGAACTCGAATACCTCGGCCGCACCGACCACCAAGTCAAGATCCGCGGCATGCGCGTCGAACCCGGCGAGATCGAGGCCGTCCTGCGCGCCCAGCCGGGGGTCCGGGACGCGGCCGTCACGGCGCACGGGCACAGCCTGGTCGGCTACGTGGTGGGCGACGTGCCCGACCTCCAGGACGTCCTGCCCGACCACCTGATCCCGCGCCGGTGGGTGAGCCTGGACGCCCTCCCGCTCACCCGCAGCGGCAAGCTCGACCGGGCCGCGCTGCCCGCGCCGGAGACGGCGAGCGGCCGGCCGTACGTGCCGCCACGCGACGAGGTGGAGGCGCGCCTGGCCACGCTCTACGAAGAGGTGCTGCAGGTGCCCGCGGCCGGGATCCTGGACGACTTCTTCGAGCTCGGCGGCCACTCGCTGAGCGCCCTGCGGCTGGCCGCCCGCATCCGCCAGGAGCTGGGTCGCAGCCTGCCCGTGGGCACCGTGCTGACCGCGCCGACGATCAGCAAGCTGGCCAGGGTGCTCCGCCAGCCCGAGGACCTGGCGCCGCCGAGCCACGTCGTGCCGCTCAACCCGGACGGCGACCGCACGCCGATCTTCTTCATCCACGCGCTCGGCGGCCAGGTCTTCCGCTACCACCCGCTGGCCCGCCGCCTCGGCCCCGACCAGCCGGTGTACGCCATCGCCGCGCGCGGGCTGGCGCCCGGCGAGGAGCCGCACGCCACGCTCGCCGAGATGGCCGACGCCTACGTGGCCGACCTGCTGGAGGTGCGGCCGGCGGGGCCGTACGTGCTGGGCGGGTTCTGCATCGGCGGGAACATCGCCCTGGAGGTGGCCAGGCGGCTGCGCGAGCGCGGCGAGCAGGTGCCGCTCGTCGTGCTGCTCTACGCCAACGCCGAGGAGCCGGTGGCCGAGGCGTCGCTGGAGGACGACACGGTCCTGCTGTTCCACGCGCTGGCCGGCGGCCCCGAGGAGACCCTCGGGCTGGACCCGGCCGAACTCGCCGCCCGTCCGCCGGAGGAGCAGCTCCTGACGGTCATGGGCGCCGCCTCCGCCGCCGACCGGCTGGCGCCCGACACCGCCGAGGTCGAGCAGGCGCGCCGCTACCTGGCCGTGTTCCGGGCCAACGCGCACGCGGTCGGCGGCTACCGGCACGAGCCCTACGACGGCGACGTCGCGCTCTTCGCGCCCAGGCGCGAGGACGGCAACTGGCCCTCCGTCACCAAGGGGCGGCTGGCCCACGTCGCGATCCCCGAGGAACGCGTCCCGATCCTGTACGAACCCCTGGTCGCCGGAGCGGCCACCGAGATCAGAAGGTGGATGGATCATGGCATCCCCGACCAGTGAGCAGACGAGCCTCTGGAAGCACCCCGACTTCCTGCGGCTGTGGGCGGGCCAGAGCCTGTCGCAGTTCGGCTCGGCGATCAGTCTGTTCGCGTTCCCCGTCATCGCGGTCACCGTCCTGAACGCCTCCGAGGCGGAGATGGGCGTCGTCGGCTTCCTGCTGCGACTGCCGATGGTGTTCTTCCTGCTGTTCGGCGTGCTGGCCGACCGGGTGCGCAAGCGGCCCATCCTGATCTGGACGGACGCGGCCCGCTTCGTGCTGCTGATGCTGATCCCCGTGGCGTGGTTCGCCGACCTGCTCACGCTGACCTGGCTCTACGGCGTCATCTTCGCGCTCGGCCTGCTCAGCACGCTCTTCCAGACGGCCTACCGCAGTTACTTCCCGTTCCTGGTGCCGCGGGAGAACTTCATGGAGGGCAACTCCAAGCTGCAGCTGACCGAGTCGGCCGCCCAGACGTTCGGGCCCGGCCTGGCCGCGGCGCTGCTGAAGGTGCTCGCCGCGCCCGCGCTGCTGATCATCGACGCGGTGTCGTACCTGGCCTCCGCGATCGCGGTGTCCCTGATCAAGCGGCCGGAGGCCCGTCCGGAGCCGGACGACACCACCCCCGCGCAGGTGCACAAGGCGATCTGGCAGGGCATGGGCTGGGTGATGCGGCACGAGCTGATCCGGCCGCTGGCCGTCTCCTCGGCCGTGTACTCGCTGTTCATCCTGGGCTCGATGAACTCGATCTACGCCCTGTACGTGATCCGCGACCTGGGCGTGCCCGCGGCCTGGTTCGGCAGCATCCTGGCCGGCGGCGGCGTGGGCGCGATCATCGGGGCGCTGGTCGCCGTCAAGGTGATGCGGCGTTACGCGATCGGCAAGGTGCTGGTGTGGTCGATGGTGTACGGCAACCTGGCGCTCTTCCTCATCCCGCTGGCCGTCGGCCCGGTCTGGGTCTCGGTGGCGATGCTCGTCGTCGCGCAGCTGGTCAGCGGCGTCAGCTCGCAGATCTTCTTCGTCACCAACACCAGCCTGGTGCAGACGGTCACCCCGCCGCACCTCCAGGGCCGGGTGGTGGCCTCGATCTACTCGCTGGGCCTGATCCCCGCCCCGCTGGGCGCGCTCGGCGCCGGCCTGCTGGCCGGCGCCGTGGGCACGCGGACGACGCTGTGGGTGGTCATCGCCGTCGGCGCGCTGGTGCCGATCGCGGCGATGGCCTGGTCGCCGCTGGCCAAGCTCATCGGGATGCCGGCGCCAGACCCGCAATGAGCCGCAGCTGACGGCTGCGCAGCCGCCGGGTGGGCGTGACCAGGCCGACGATCAGCGTGGTCGCGCCCGCCTCCTGGTAGGCCGCCATCCGCTCGCGCACCTTGCCCGCGGGGCCGCACATGGTCATCGCGTCCACGAGCGCGTCGGGCAGCATGGCCATGGCCTCACCCTGCCGCCCGTCCAGGAAGGCCTCCTGCATGCGGGCGGCCTCCTGCTCGAAGCCGAGCGTGGCGGCCAGGCGGTTGTAGAAGTTGGTCCGGCGCGAGCCCATGCCGCCGAGGTAGAGGGCGAGCATGGGCCGCATCATGTCGTAGGCCAGCTCCTGGTCCTCCTCGACGAGCGTGAGCACCATGGGGGCGACGTCCAGGGCGGCGCCGTTGAGGTGTTCGGCCATGCGGGCCAGGTGGTCGGGCGGAAAGTGGATGGCCAGCCAGCCGTCGGCGAGCTCGCCGGCCAGCGCGACCGTCTTCGGGCCCATCGCGGCCAGGTAGACCGGCAGCCGCTCCTGGACCGGCGCGACGGCCAGCGTCAGCTCCTTGCCCTCGCTGCCGGGCAGGGGCAGCGTCATCGTGGGGCCCTCGTGCCGCACCGGCTCGCCGTCCAGCGCCTTGCGCACCACCTGGAGGTAGTCGCGGGCGCGGGCCAGCGGCCGGTCGAAGCGCTCGCCGTGCCAGCCCTCGACCACCTGCGGGCCGGACGGGCCCACGCCCAGCCGGGCGCGGCCGCCGGAGACCTGGTCGAGGGTGGCCGCCGTCATCGCGGCGACCACGGGCTTGCGTCCCGACATCTGCAGCACGCCGGTGCCGAGCGCGATGCGCTCGGTCTGGCCGGCGACCCAGGCCAGCAGGCTCGCCGGGTCGGTGCCGTAGGTCTCGGCCGCCCACACGGACGAGTAGCCCAGGGCCTCCGCCTCGCGGACCAGCGCCAGGTGGTCGGCCGGGCCGAGGCCCGCGCCGCCCCAGTAGCTCATGCTGTAACCGAGGCGCATCCCATCTCCTCAACGATCGCGGCGGCCAGGGCGTCCGGGGTCTCCTCGGCCAGCCAGTGGGTGGAGTCGAGCTCCTTCAACGCGGGCCGGTGCACGCTCTGCCGCCGCCAGCCCAGGAGGCCGCCCCGGGTCAGCGAGGCGTCCCTGGCCCCGTACAGGACGGAGATCGGCACCGGCAGCGGCGGTCCCGGCCGGTGGTGATAGCCGGCCAGCAGCCCGAAGTCGGCGCGCAGCGCCGGCTCCAGCACCGGCCAGAGCGCCTCCCGGTCGGCCAGCTCCGGCGGGACGCCGCCGAGCTCGATCAGCTGCTCCCAGAACAGCCACGACGGCAACGACGGCAGGCGGCGCAGCAGCAGGGTGACGTCCGGCGCGGCGAACGAGCCCACGACCAGCCGTTCCGGCCGCCCGCCCAGCTCGACCACGCGCCGGCAGACGAGGAAGGCCAGCAACGCCCCGCTGCAGTAGCCGAACAGCGTGTACGGCTCCCGCCACCCGGCCAGGTCGCGCGCCAGGTCGTCGACCAGCCCGTCGAGGTCGGTCCGCGGCTCCTCGGCCAGCCTGGCCTGGCGTCCCGGCAGGTTGACCGACCACAGGCCCACCTCGGGCGGGAAGTGCCCGGCGAGCTCGCCGAGCGAGGCCGGACCGCCGCCCGCGTGCGGGAAGGCGACCAGCGCCCGCTCCCCCTCCTTGACCTGGACGTACCACGGCGTCATCGGGCTTCCCCCAGGTGCAGGGCCAGTTCGGCCGGCGTCGGATAGTCGAACACGGCCCGTACCGAGACAGCGCGGCCCGCCAGCTCCTCCAGCGGGCCGATCAGCCGGACGGCCAGCACGGAGTGGCCGCCGTTGAGGAAGAAGTTGTCGTGCGGCCCGAGGCCGGGCCGGTTCAGCGCCTCGCTCCACAGCGCCACCACCTGCCGGACCAGCCCGTCGCCCGCCTCCCGCGCCGGGGCGCGGCCCTCGTCGGGCACCTTCAGCTCACGGTAGGCGATCTTGCCGTTGGCCGTGGTGGGCAGCCTCTCGGTGACGACGTACCGGGTGGGGACGGCGTAGTCGGGCAGCCGCGTCCTGGCGAAGCGCCACAGCTCTTCCTCGGTGGTCTCGCCGGTGACCTCCAGGAAGGCGGCGAGCCGTCCGTCGGTCTGCGGGTCGCCGTCGAGGATCACCGCGGCCGTCCGGACCGCCTCGTGCCCGTGCAGCGCGGCCTCGACCTCGCCCAGCTCGATGCGGTGGCCGCGCAGCTTGATCTGCCGGTCGTCGCGGCCGAGCAGCTCCAGTCGGCCGTCGTGGCGGATGCGCGCGCGGTCGCCGGTCCGGTAGAACCGGCCGTACCGGTCGTGGTGGCCGAAGCGCTGCGCCGTCAGCTCGGGACGGTCGAGGTAGCCCGCGCTCACCCCCGCGCCGGCGACGCACAGCTCGCCCGGCACGCCCGGCGGCAGCTCGCGGCCCGCGGCGTCGGTGACGAAGATCTGGGTGTTGGCCAGCGGCTCCCCGGCGGGGACCGGGTCGCGCGGCGGCTCGCGCAGCTCGGCGGCGGTGGACCAGATGGTCGTCTCGGTCGGCCCGTAGACGTTGAACACCCGGCAGCCCAGCTCCAGCAGGTCCCTGGCCAGGGTGGCGGGCATCGGCTCGCCACCGCACAGCACCGTGCGCCCGGCCAGCTCGCGCCCGGCCTCCGGCGCGATCAGCCGCCACGCGGTGGGGGTGGCCTGCACGACCTGGACGTCGCTTCCGGCGATCAGCTCCAGGAACCTGCCCGGCTGGAGCTGGTCCTCGTCGGAGGCCACGACCACGGTGCCGCCGCAGGCCAGCGGCAGCAGCAGTTCCAGCCAGGAGATGTCGAAGGAGGTGGTGGTGGACCACAGGACGCTGGTGGGCGCGCCCAGCCGGTCGGCGAAGTCGAGCACGAGGTTCGTCAGGTTCGCGTGCGTGACCTGCACGCCCTTGGGCTGCCCGGTGGAGCCGGAGGTGTAGATGACGTAGGCGATGTCCCCGGTCTCGGCCGGTACGTGGTCCCCCCGCGCGCCGGGCATCGGCACGACCGGCGTCCCGCCCGCCCAGTGCGGGCTGCCCGCCGCGACCACCAGCCGCGCCCCCGAGTCGGCCACCTGGAAGGCCAGGCGCGACTCCGGTTGCCGCACGTCCAGCGGCAGGAACGCCGCTCCCGCCTGCCACACGCCGAGGACCGCCGCCACCAGGTCCGCCGAACGCCCCAGGGCCAGGGCGACGACGTCGCCGTCACCCACCCCGCGCTCGCGCAGCAGGTCGCGGACCGCGGCCGCGCGTCCCAGCAGCTCGTCGTAGGTGACCTCCTGGTCGCCCTCGCGCACCGCCACGGCCGGGCCCGGCACGATGCGCCCGGCCAGCGTGCCCGGCCAGGTGCGGCCCGTGTCGTTGATGCGGTCGAGCAGCGCCCGGTCGGCCGGGGAGAACACGTCCGGCACTCCGCCGCGCGCCGCCTGCCGCACCACCGCGCACAGCCTGGCCGTGAACGCCGCGATCTCGTCCTCGTCGTGCACCTCGGTGCTGTGCACCATCCGGACGGTGAGCCGGTCCGGCTCCTGGATGACGTTGCACTGCATGTCCAGGCGGCTGCGGTCGATCAGGTTGTCCACATAGCCGGGCACCTCGCCCTGGATGTGCACCTTCTCGTCGCTCCAGGGCCGGTAGTTGAACATGTGCCGGAACAGCGGGACCCGCCAGTCGTCGGTACCATGCCCGCGGCGGGTCAGCACCGCCTCCACCGAGGCCCCGGCGTGCTCGACGCCCTCCGCGAACGCCTCCTCCACGCGCCTGGCGAGCTGCTCGAAGTCGTCGTCCGGCTCGACGTGGACGCGCAGCGGCAGGGTGCTCACGGCGTAGCCGACGCGCCGGTGCTGCTCGCCCGTCTTGGTGCTGACCGGCATGCCGATCACCAGGTCCGGGCCGGCGCCGTGCCCGCGCAGCGTCAGCAGGAAGGCGGTGGCCAGCACGATGTTGCCGGTGGTGCGCAGCCTGGCGCGCAGCTCGTCCAGGGCCGCGACCGTCTCGGCGTCCACCTGCCAGGAGCAGGTGTGCCCGGCGAACGTCGGACGGACCGGCGAGGGCCTGCTGCCCGGCAGCACCATGGCGGCCGGGTCGACGCCGTCGAGCCGGTCCAGCCAGTAGCCGATCGACTCCTCCGACGGCTCCCCCGGCTCCAGCATCGGCGCGGGGCCCGCCAGCTCCGGGGGCAGCGGGCCGTGCCCGGTCTGGCTGTCGTAGAAGCGGCCCAGCTCCTCCACCAGGAGCTGCATGGAGGTGCCGTCGATGATGATGTGGTGGCCGGCCAGGCACACCACGGTTCCCGCGCCGTCGGACAGGGTGAAGTGCCCCACCCTGACGAGCAGGTCGCGGCCCAGGTCGAAGGGCTCGTCCAGGAAGGACCGCAGGTCCGCGACCAGCGTCTCCTCCGTCGTGGCCCGGGTCTCGACCTTCAGCTGGGCGTCCTGGGGGGCCACCAGGTGCCGGACGGGCGTCCCGTCCACCACGGGGAACCGCAGGCGCAGCGCCGGGTGCCGCTTGACCAGCCGGTTCACCGCGATCTGCAGCGGCAGCCGGCGCAGCGGCGTCCGGAACCTGAGCGCCACCGCCAGGTTCGACACGCCGCTGTCCGGCGCGAGCTGCTCCAGCACCCAGAACGAGTACGGCACCGCCGACAGCGGGCGCGGCTCCTCCACGGAGGCGGGCAGCTCCGGCTGCGGCCTCGGGACGGGGACGCGTTGCAGCGGATGATCGGGGTCGAGCGCGGCCCAGTCCACCCGGCCGCCACCCGTCCAGAAGCTGGCCACGGCGGCCAGCAACCCGGCCCGGTCGGGACCCGCCTCGACCTCGGCCCCGGGGTTCGCCCGCGTGAGGGCGGTGAGCGTGTCGTGCGGCGAGGGGTCGTCCACGAGGGCCGCCGGGTCCGGGACGGCCGGCAGGACGCCCCAGGCGGCGAGGGTGGCGGCCAGCCCGTAGGCGGTGGTGAGGGCGGGTGACGCCTGGACGCCGCGGGCTTCGAACACCTCTTCGCACACGTCCACGGCCTCGGTGAACACCGGCTCCACGCCGTACAGACCGGCTGCCCCGGCGGAGAGGGCCGGGCTGACCGGCTCCTGCTCGTAGTCGTGCTCCCGACCCAGCGCGAGGGCGGCCTCCGCGGCGCTCCGGCAGACCACCGCGCCGCGCACGGGGTGGTGGGCGCGTCCCTGCTGCAGGGTGCCCGCCACGTCGGCGTAGCGGTCCTCCGGCAGCCCGGCGAGGAAGCCGGCCAGGCTTCGCCGTACCGACTCGGCCTCCTCGCGGGTGCGGCCGGACCACACCACGACCCGCGGACGGCCGTCGCCCGGCGCGTGCACCGGCGGATACCCTTCCTCGACCTCCAGGTCGCCGGGCCAGATCACCCGGTGCACCAGGTCGCCGTCGAGCAGCGCCCGGTCGAGGAGGCGCAGGACCAGGGTGCCGCGCAGCGTTCCCGGCGGCAGCTCGCCGGCGTCGGTCACGGCGAGCTCGCACTCCCCGGCCAGCAGCGCGGCGCAGGCCTTGCCCACCCCGCCGTACAGCCGGACGACCTGCGCTCCTGGATCGTGCCCCGCCTCCTCGGCCGCCCCGGCCTCCAGCGGGAAACGCCCCACCGCGATCACCGCGACGGGCTGTTCGTGCGAGGTCACCGACCTTCCTCGCGGATCCTGGCGCGCACGTCGCGGCGGCTGCCGCCCAGCGGACGGCGGCGGACGCCGTCCTGCCGGGCCGGGGCGGCCTCCTGGCCCTTGGCGATCAGGTGCGAGAGAGCGCGCAGGTTCGGGTGGGTGAACATCGCGGTGACCGGCAGCTTCAGGCCCAGCGCCGCGGTGATCTCCTCGTGCAGCTCGACCAGCGCGAGCGAGTCGAAACCGGCTTCGAAGAAGTTGAGGTCGGGATCGAGGGCGCGGCCTAACCTGCGCTCCACGAGTGATGCAACCGCGTCGGCCTGGGTCATCCGGCGTCCTTCGTCTCGCCTGCGATCGGACGGGATCACCGTCCGCCTCCCAGCATCCTTCCCGAGCGCCATAATCCACCACAAGCCCGTATTCATCGGGATTTCGGGCACGCCAAAAGCCCGTGGAGCCGCCGCGCCGGGCCTGACATGGCGCTACGCGGCGGACGAGCACGCACCGAGCAGGAAAGCTCGCCGACCGTACGCGCCGGAGCGGCGGCCGGCTCCGTCACCCCCCGGCGAGCTCGGCCTTGAGGCGGTCGGCGATGTCGGTCCTGAGGGCCTTCTTGTCGATCTTCCCGACCTTGGTCCAGGCGAGCTCCTCGACGACGACGAGCCGTTCGGGCAGCTTGAAGCGGGCGACCTCCGCGCTCTCCATGCGCGCCCGGATCTCCTCCAGCGTGACCGTCGCCCCGGCCCGCGGCACGACGTACACGCACACGCGCTCCCCGAGCACGGGGTCCGGCATGGCCACGGCGGCGACCTGGCTCACGGCGGGAAGGGGGCATGGTCGCCAGGCCCAGCCGTCCGAGCAGTGCCTTGCCGGTGTGCTCGTCGTACCGGCCGGGCGGGACGGCCGGCGCCCGCCAGAGGGTCGAGGCGGCCGGGCGGGCCGGGCGCGCGCGGGCGTCGGCCAGCAGCGCGGCGGTGGCGGCGGCGACGCCGCGGGCGTCGGCGGCCACGGGCACGCCCGACCCGCGCAGGGCCATGCGGTCGCGGACGACGTCGTCGCCGGTGCCCGCCAGCCCGAGGACGACGGGGACGCCCGCAGTCAGGCCTTCGGCGACGGCGGCGACGACGTCCACCGCGTCCGGTTCGTGCAGCACGTACCCCGCGATGACGTCGACGCCAGGATCGGCGCCGGTGGCGGCGAGCACCGCCCCGAGCTCGGGCCCCGGACGGCCGGTGTCGACCGGGTTGCGCTGGAAGGTCAGCGGCGGCAGCAGCCCGGCCAGGGTCTCCCTGGTGCCGGGAGCGAGCTCGGGCACCCGGATCCCGCGTCCGCGCAGGTCGTCCAGGAGCAGCAGGCCAGGACCCGCCTGGGCGGTCACGATCCCCACCCCCGGGTCGGCGCACGGGCGGGCCCGCGTCACCGCCAGCGCGCCGACGGCGTCGACGAGTTCGCGTTCGTCGTCCACGAGGACCGCCCCCGCCTGGGCCAGCGCGGCGCGCGTGGTGCGCCAGGAGGTCGCCAGCGCCCCCGTGTGCGAGGCGGCGAAGGCCCCGACGTCGTGGCGGCCGACGACCAGGGCGACGACCGGCCGGGTCGCGGTGAGGCGGCGCACGCTCTCGACCAGCCGTGGGCCGTCCGCCACCGACTCCACGTGCAGCGCGACGGCGGCGGTGCGGGGGTCGCCGGCGAGGTGGTCGAGGACGTCGGGGGCGGTGACGCCGGCCGCGTTCCCGAGGCCGACGGCGAGGCTGACGCCGTGCCCGGCCTCGGTCAGCGCGAACGCCAGGGCGTGGTTGACGCCGCCGCTGGCGGCCACGACGGCCACGGCGCCCGGCCGCACCCGGTGGGCGCCGGGGACGAAGCTGGCGGTCAGCCGCGCGTGCGGGGCGAGGAAGCCGCTGGTGTTGGGGCCGAGGAGGCGCAGGCCCGAGTCCCGGGCCAGGGCGGCGAGCCGTCGCTGGTGCTCGATCCCGGCGCCGCCCGCCTCGGCGAACCCGCCGCCGCACACGACGGCGGCCCGCACGCCCGCCTGCGCCGCCTCGGCGAGCACGCCGGCGCAGGCCGCGGCGGGCACGCAGAGCACCGCGAGATCGACGGGCCCGGCCGCGGCGGCGGCGCCGACGGACGGGTGCATGGTGTCGTCGCGCGCGTTCACCAGCG
Organism: Nonomuraea sp. NPDC049637; assembly: GCF_040675235.1. Classification (NCBI taxonomy): domain Bacteria; kingdom Bacillati; phylum Actinomycetota; class Actinomycetes; order Streptosporangiales; family Streptosporangiaceae; genus Nonomuraea; species Nonomuraea sp. NPDC049637. Next base: position 110,641 of record NZ_JBFAOM010000031.1, on the reverse strand, counting down.
CCAGGAACCCCCCGAAACCGGACAGCGAACGGGCCATGGCGGCGCCCAGCTTGCCCGGGTCCCGGGACGCGCCGACGACCGCGACACCCCGCGGACCGAACAACGGGCCAAGATCGCCCATGGGGGCACTGCCGCCTGGTCCGCGGCCGTCCACGTGCGCGCTCCGACCGGGTCCCAGGCCGTTCATGAGAGCACTCCGACCAGGTCGGCGCGGCCGGAGAGCACTGTGGTCAGCGCCCGGTCGCGGTCGGGCTCGCGTTCGATCAGCAGTGCGGGCAGTCCCGCGCGCATCCGTGCCTCCTCGCACAGCCGGGTACGGGCCAGGGCCGTGCCGCCGTGCACGGCGACCAGGGTCGCGCCGGCCGCGGCGAGCCCGGACAGGTCGGGCAGCCCGTCCTCGTCGTCCGGCGCCTCCAGCAGCGCGCCCCACGCGCCGGGCAGCGGCGTCGCGGAGAGCGGCAGGTCGTTCCTCCCCCGGACGGCGGCGGGAGCGCCGTCCGCGCCGGGCAGGACGTCGAGCAGCCGCCCGGACGCCGACCACCCGGCGGCCTCGAAGCCCGTCTCCAGGGGCGCGGCGCCGTGCCGGTCGAGCCACCGGCGGTGGGCCGCGGCGACGAACCGCGGCGCGCGTCTGGCCAGGCGCGCGTCGGAGATGCTGCGGGACAGGAAGTGGTAGGCGAACTGCCACGGCTCGAGAGCGTCGTGGTAGCTGCCGAAGCTCTCCCACCAGGCCAGGCTGGGCCGCGCCGAGTCCTGGATGTGCCGGACCGGCGGCTGGGCGGCCCGCTCGTAGCCGGCGAGCGCGGCCGCCAGGTCGCCGGGGTGCCCGGCCAGCGCCCGCGCGAGCGCGACGGCGTCCTCCATGGCCATCTTGGTGCCCGAGCCCACGGAGAAGTGCGCGGTGTGCGCGGCGTCGCCGAGCAGCACGACGGGCCGCGGGGCCGTCGTGTGCCAGTGGCGGGTGCGGCGGGTGCGGAAACTGGCCCAGCGGGAGTTGTTGGTGAGCAGCCGGCCGCCCGCGATGTGCTCGGCGAACAACGTCTCCAGGTACGCCTTCGAGCGCAGGTCGCTCTCCCCGGGCGGCAGGCTCTCGTCGAACGCGTCGAGGCCGGCCCGCCGCCAGGACGCCTCGTCGGTCTCCACGATGAACGTCGACATGGTGTCGGAGATCGGATACCCGTGCACCGCGAAGACGCCGTCGGGGCCGCGTTCGTGGACGAAGGTGAGCCCGTCGAAGAGGTGGTCGGTGCCGAACCAGACGAACTTGGCCGCGGCGGTCTCCACCTGCGAGCCGAGGCCGGGGCCGAGCTCCTCGCGGATGCGCGAGGAGGCCCCGTCTGCGGCCACCACCAGGTCGTAGCCGGCCAGGTCGGCGAGCGTCACCTCGGTGGAGAACCGCAGGTCCGCCCCGACCGCGCGGGCCCGTTCCTGCAGGAGCAGCAGGAGCGTGCGCCGGACGACCGCGGCCATGCCGTTGCCGCCGCACCTGATGCGCTCGCCCTTCAGCCGGACCTCGATGTCGTCCCAGTGCCTGCCGTGCTCGGCCAGGGCCGCGCGCAGCACGGGGTCCGCCTCGTGGATCGCCTCCAGGGTCCGGTCGGAGAAGACCACCCCGAAGCCGAAGGTGTCGTCGGCGCGGTTGCGCTCGAAGACGGTCACCTCCGACGACGGGTCCGCCTGCCGGATCAGCGCGGCGAAGAACAACCCGCCGGGCCCGCCGCCGGCCACCGCGATGCGCATGGCCCGCTACTCCTTGGTCGCCAGGCCGAGGATCCGGCCGAGCACGGCGCTCAGCGCCGCCTCCGGATCGTCCGCCATCGACGCGGACCGCCAGGCCACCATGTGGTCGGGACGGACCAGGAGCACCCCGTCCTCCCCGACCTCGGACAGGGCGCGGTAGTCGCCGTAGCTGTCCTCGTAGTCGCAGCCGCGGCCGATCGAGCGCACCCGGACGGGCACGCCCAGCCGCGCGGAGACGCGCTCGGCCGCCTCCCGCCAGGCCGCGCCGCCGACGCCGGTGAGCAGGGTGAACCTGCCCCGGCCGCACAGGTCGAAGGTGGAGACGCGCTGCTGGTCCCTGGTCAGCCACACGTGCGGCAGGTGGCGTCCCGGACGGGTGGAGGCGAAGTAGTAGACCTCCTCGTCCCGCGGCGCGGGCTGCTCGGGCGTGCCGTCGGGCACGATCGCGCCGGACGTGTAGTGCTGGTTGGTCTCGACGCCGTGCGTGTTGAAGCACATGATCGTGGCCTGCATCGCGGCGTCGAACGCCTGCCGCCGCTCGCCGCCCTCGGCCGTCAGCGACAGCAGGGCGTCGAGGGCGTCGCGCAGTTCCGCGGCGCCGGAGGCGGGCGGCAGGCGCAGCGCCATGAAGAGCTGCGGCATCAGCCCGTCACTGCGCTTGGCGCGCTGGACGATCTGCCTGGCGACCGGCAGCCGCTCGTCCCGGTAGCTGTCGAGCAGCGCCGGGGCGGCCTCGCCGCGCACCACCATGGCGAGCTTCCAGCACAGGTTGTAGCTGTCCTGGATGGAGGTGTTGGAACCGAGGCCGTTCATGGGCGAGTGCCGGTGCACGGCGTCGCCGACGCAGATGACCCGGCCCGCCATGTTGTCGGTGGCGTAGACGTCGTTGACCGCCCAGGTGGAGATCGACTCGACCGTCACCGGCACCTGGTCGTCGCCGATCAGCTGGTGGGCGATGCGGACGCCGTCCTCCTCGGTGAGCGAGGGATGCCCGGCATTGACGTCGTAGCCCCACACGCCGACCCACTTGGTCCACGGGCGCACCATGCGCAGCACGCCGATGCCGTTGCCGTCGTGGCCGACGCCCGGCTGGACGAACCAGTACATGTCACCCGGCCGGTGTTCGACGAAGCGGGTGAGGTCCGCCTCGAACACCACGTTGATCGAGCCGCCGAGCCCCATCTTGCCGACCAGCGGCAGGCTCGCCTGCGCGGCGACGGTCGAGTTGCCGCCGTCCGCGCCGATCAGGTACTTGCTGCGGATGCCGTACTGCTGCCCGGTCAGCCGGTCCTTGACCAGGGCGGTCACGCCGTCGTCGTCCTGCGTGAACGTCAGCAGCTCGGTGTTGAAGCGCACCGACGACCCGCGCGCGGCGGCGGCGTTGACCAGGATGGGCTCCAGCACGTGCTGCGGCAGGTCGCACACCGAGCACGGGCTGGCCAGGTCGTGCTCGGCCTTGAAGTGCGGGTGGGTGTACCACGTGCGCAGGCGGCCGAGCTCCTGGCCGGCGAGGCTGGTGGCGTACACGTGCTCGCCCATCAGGTGCTGCGGGGTGGCGTTCCTGGTCACCTCGCCCTCCAGCCCGAGGTCGCGCAGCACCTCGACGCCGCGCTGGTTGGTGATGTGCGCGCGAGGCGTGTTCGAGACCCCGGCGTACTTGTTGAGCACCACGTTGGCGATGCCGTACGTCGACAGCAGCGCCGCGGCGGTGGCGCCCGCCGGGCCGGCGCCGACGATCAGCACGTCCGTCTCCACGACGGGGGTGAGGGTTTCCATGTCAATGGCTCCTGGAAGGGAGGGACGTCAGTGCCGGTGGCCCCAGAGGTCGGGGCCGGGGATCTCGGTGACCTGCCAGGTCGCGTCGTCGATGAGCACGCCGCCGCTGCCGAACTCGGTGTGCACGCCCACCGGGGACTCGGCGTAGAAGGAGAACATCTGGTCGTTGCTGTGCCGGCCGAGCGTCATGGTGACCGGGACGTCGCGGTCGAGCACCAGGTCGTAGGTGCGCCCGACCTGGTCCATGTCGGGCACCTCCAGCATGAAGTGGTGCAGGAACGGCTGGTGGATGCCGAAGAACGGGCCGTCCACGAAGGCGATGCTGTGGTGGCGCGGGTTCGTGTGCAGGAACGTGGCCTGGAACGGCCTGCGCATCGTGTCGCTGATCTTGAAGCCCAGGACGTCGGTGTAGAACCGCTGCTGGGCCGCCACGTCCGGGCTGGCCAGCACCACGTGGCCGAGGCCGAGGTCGCCCGTGACGAACCGCTCGATGTCCCGCGCCGAGGTGAACTGCCCCTCGCCCGCCGAGGCCCCGTGGAACAGCTCCACCCGGTTGCCCGCCGGGTCGAGGAAGTGTGCCATGCCGGCCACGCGGCGGATCTCCAGCTCGCGCTGGGTCGCCTGACGGGCCAGGACGCCGTGGTCGCTCAGCTCGTCGAGCGCGGCGCTCAGCGCGCCGGCGTCGGCGACCTCCCAGCCGTAGTAGGCGCCGCCGTCCTGCTCGCCGGCCTCGACGGTGATGCGGTGGTGAACGTCGTCGATGCGGAAGTGGGTGACGCCGTCCTCCCCCGCGACCCGCTGCATGCCGAGGATGTCCGTGGCGTAGGCGGTGAAGGCGTCCGGCTCGCGCGCGGACAGGCCGAGGTAGCCGAGCTGCTTGATGTCCATGCCTGATGTCTCCTGTCGTACGGGGTCAGAACGCGTCGGTGAGGAAGCCCCGCAGCAGCGCCGCGTACTCGGCGGCGCGCTCGATCTGCACCCAGTGGCCGCAGTGCGGGAAGATGTGCAGCTGCGCGTTGGGCAGGTGCTGCTGCAGGAAGACGCTGGAGTCGGGGGTGACGAACCGGTCCTCGCGGCCGTGCACGATGAGGAACGGGTGCGGCATCCGGCGCAGCGCCGACGGCGGCACGGCCATCTCGGCGGGCGAGGAGGAGAAGAAGCGCTCGAAGGAACGCCGCACCTCGGGCCGCATGACCTCCTGGTAACGCGTCTCGGTGATCTCCGAGATCGACGTGCCGAGCGCGTCCTCGTCGTGGACGAACCACTTGGTGAGGTTCTCCAGCGCGCTGATCGTCGGGTCCTTGTAGAAGGACACCATCCGCATGACCTCGGGCGTCGGCTGCGAGTGCCCGCCCGCGCTGCCCATCAGGGAGATCCGGTCGAAGCGCTGCGGCGCCGTCATCACCAGGTGCATGGCCAGGGCGCCGCCCATCGAGTTGCCGACCAGGTGCGCCCGCTCGACGCCGCGGGCGTCCATCAGGGCGAGCACCTGCTCGACCCGCAGGCGCATCCAGCCGGTCAGGCTGCCCGGCATGTCCTCGGGATGGTCGGTGCGGCCGTAGCCGACGAGGTCGGGAGCCAGCACGTGGTAGTCGTCGCTGAGGGCGGGCACGAAGCCGCTCCAGTTCGACACCGCGTTGGCGCCGGGGCCGCCGCCGTGCAACAGGATCACGGTCTCGCGGTCGTCGTCGCCGCTTTCCAGAAAAAATGTGGAATAGCCGTTGGTCTCGACGGTGCGCTCGGTCACTGGAATGGGTTCCTTCCCGTGCTGTACGGGCATTGCCCGGCATGATCTGCTGATCGGGCGGACGGCTGTGATCGGCCCGCGGGGCGACGGCGGGCTTGCCACTCGCACCCCTCGCATTGCTAACTTGTGCGCTGTCGCACCACCGTAGACGGACACCACGTTGATGCGCTTCGTACGATCTGTCGTTAGTTGTCGGCGCCGATCCGACGCTGTGTCGCAGGACAGGAGCAACCCCGGTGAGCCTTGATGACGCCGTGCAAGATCTGGCCGATCGCCTGGGCGTGGCGCTCGTGGTGGTCGATCGCGACCTGAGGACCGCGGCGTTCAGCGTCCACGACACCGACGCGCGGCTCGCCCGGCTGGCCCGGCTGCTCGCCGGCTCGACCGCCCCGCTGACGAAGCCGCTGGTGGAGGAGCACCGGCTGCGCCAGGCCAGGCACGGCGTACGGGTCCCCCAGGACGACGGCGAGCTGGTCGTGCTGCCGCTGCGTCATGAGCAGCAACTGCTCGGCTACGTCTATTACGTCGAGGACCGGGAGGCGCCGCGCGCCGACGACCTCGCGGTGCTGGAATCCGCCGCGCCGGAAATGGGCGCGCTGCTGTCGCTGCGCATCTCCGATCGGCGGCACGGCACCGAGAATTCGCGGCAGCTGCTCGCGGAATTGCTCGGAGAATCGCCGGAGAAGCGCGCGAAGGCGGCCGGGAAACTCGTCCGGGACAATCTCATCGACGATGTCGAGCATTATTCCGTGCTCGTTCTCCGGGCCCCGGCATCGGCGCCCAGATCCATTACCCGGCTGGCCGTCGAGGCGACTCTGGAATTCACCACGAGATCGACGACGGTGAAAATCGTCGGCGCCGTTCTCGGGGCGGAGGGAATCGTTCTCTTCCCGCGTCCGGTGAATCACGACAGGCTCGAACGCGCGCTCGCCGGTCCCGGCCTGGAGGCGGTCGTGGCGGGCGTGGGCAGCGTGAAGCCGTCGCTGGCGGAGGCGGTCGACTCCTACCACGAGGCCCGGCTCGCCCACCGCGCCTCGCGCCTCGATCCGCAGCGGTACGGCAAGCGCGTCTTCTGGGACGACCTCGGCCTCGACCGCCTGCTCCTGCAGCTGCCGCTCGACCGGCTGACGCCGAGCCAGTTCCCCGACGGAGTGCGGCGCCTGCTGGACGCGCCGCACGGCGTCGAGCTCGCGGCGACGCTGGAGGGCTACCTCGACAGCGGCGGCGAGATCCAGAGCGCGGCACGGCGGCTGCGCATCCACCGCAGCACGCTCTACTACCGCCTCGACCGCATCCGGGAGGTCATCGGCTGCGACATCACCGACGGGTCGATCCGCCTGGAACTGCACGCCGGTCTCCGCATCGCCCGCCTGGCCGGGCTGTGGCCGCACGAGTGAGCCCCATGGCCGCGCGGTGGAAGCGCTCCGGCAGGCGAGGCGGGCGGGCCTCGCCGTCGTGTTGCCGTCCTGCCGGGATGTTGCCGCCCGCTTGCCCCCACCGGCAAGCCCGGCGTCGACCGGCGCGCAACCGCCGCCGCCGATCGTGGCTTCCGACCGCGATCGGAAGGGACGGCCGCCATGGAACAGCGCAGGGTGATCGAACGGCACGGCGTCTCCGCCATGCCCGAGCATCGCCGCACCGCCCGCCCCGCGAGCGTGACGTGGGTGCTCGTGGGGTCGAACCTGTCGCTCAGCGCGACGGTGTTCGGCTGGCTGCCCGTCACCTACGGCCTGAGCTGGTGGCAGATCGTCGCGGCCGCCGTGGCGGGCACCGCGCTCGGCCTGATGGTGGCGGCGCCGCTGGCGCTGCTGGGGTTCCGGGCCGGGACGAGCAACACGGTGGCCGCGGGCGCGCATTTCGGCGTGCGCGGCCGGCTGGTGGGCTCGCTGATCGGGCTGCTGCTGTCCCTGGGATACACGGCGGTGGCGATCTGGACGGGCGGCGAGGCCGTCGTGGCCGTCCTCGCCCGGTTGAGCGACGCCGTGCCGGACTCCGTGCCGGGCGCCGGGCCGGGCGAGGCGGCGCGCGCGGCGGCCTACGCGGGCATCGCGGTGCTGGTGGCGGCGCTGGCCGTCGGCGGGTTCGAGCTGATCTCCCGCATCAGCGCGCTGCTGGTGGCGCCGATGGCGCTGGTGCTGGCCGCCGGAGTGGTCGCGTACGCGCCGGGCTTCGACCCGTCCTGGTCCGCGGCCGCCGCCGGTCGGCCGGACGGCGCATCGGCGTGGATCCTCGCCCTGGTCACGGCCGGGATCAGCGGCCCGGTCGCCTACGCCACGATCATCGGCGACTACACGCGTTACCTGTCGCCCAGACGGCACAGCGCGGCGAGCGTGGTGTGGTCGTCGGCCGCCGGGCTGTTCTGCGGGCTGCTGGCGCCCACGTTGTTCGGCGCCTTCGTGGCGATCTCGACGCGGGCGGAGAGCGCGTACCTGGAGAGCCTGGTACGGGCGGCGCCGGCCTGGTACGTGCCGCTGCTGCTCTTCGCGGCCGTGGCCGGGTGCCTGGGCGCGGCGGGCGTGCCGCTGTACAACATGGGGCTGGAGCTGCACGGCCTGTTCCCCCGCACGTCCAGGACGGCGGGCGCGGCGGTGGCGACGGCGATCACCGTCGGGCTGGTGTTCGCCGGCCGTTCCACGGTGGGGGTGGAGCAGGCCGTGACCGGGTTCGTCGTGGTGCTGACCGTGCTGGCCACGCCGTGGGCGGTCATCGCGCTGATCGGGCACCTGCGCTGCGGACGGGTGTACGACGTGCGGGACCTGCAGGTGCACAACAAGAGCCTGTCGGGCGGCCGCTACTGGTACGCCGGCGGCTGGAACCCGCGGGCCTGCGCCGCCTGGCTGGCGGGGGCCGCCGTCGGCCTCCTGGACGCCGACAGCCCGCTCTACACCGGCCCGCTGGTCGTCGTGACCGGCGGCCTGGACGTCGGCTTCCTGCTGTCCGCGCTGGTCGCGGCCTGCGTCTACCTGCTGCTCGGCACTGGGCACCGGGCCGGCGAGCCGATCCCCGACTGGCGGCAGGCGTACCTGTGGCCCGCCGCCGGCCGCTGAAGAACACCCGTCCCCGCCCGACCTCATCAGGAGAGCGTCATGAGCCTCGACCACACCCGAGCGACCCGGCTGTGCCCGGTGAGCGACCTGGACGACCGGCTGCGGGCCGCGGTCACGGAATACGCCGGGCAGCAGCTGCTCGGCGACCTGGCGGAGACGGCCGACATCTGCTGCGAGACCCGCAGCGTCCCCGTCCCGCCGCCGGGCCGCGGGCGGCGTGGCCTGCTCAACGGGCTGTTCGGCGCGTTCAGGGCGGCCGGGCTGGAGAGCGGGCCGTTCACCACGGCCGCCGTCGTCACGCCGGGCGTGATCGTGATCGCCACCGTCACCGACGGGGGCACGCAGGTGCGGCTGGGCGCCAGGCTGGCGGACGTGTCGCTGCACGTCGCCGACCCCGCCCTGTACGGGCGGGCCACCGGGGTGGACGTGCAGGCGCGGTGGTTCGGGTCGTCGGACGCGAGCTCGTACCTGCTGCCGCTCGACACCGGGCCGGCCGGGCAGGCGTTCCTGGCCCGGCTGCGCGAGCTGACCGCCGCGGCCCGGCACAGGTGAGCGGTCAGGCGCGGCCCGTGCCCGCGTCGTCGCCGAACCGGACCGCGAGCTGCGTCCGGCCGCGCACGCCCAGCTTGCGGTAGGCGCTGGACAGGTGCGTCTCCACGGTCTTCACATCGATCACCAGCTCCTCGGCGATCTCCCGGTTGGACCGGCCGCGCGCCGCGAGCAGGGCCACCCGCCCCTCCGACGGCGTCAGCCCGTACGGCTCGGCCGGGCGGACGGGCTGCGCCGCCGCCGCGGCCCAGCCGTCCGCGCCGATCCCGGCGAAGACGGCGGCGGCCCGCTCGGCGCTCTGCCTGGCCGCGGCCCGCTGCCGCAGCCGTGTCTGCGCCTGGGCCAGCGCCAGCAGCGTGCGGCCGAGCTCGAACGGCATGCCTGCGGCGGTGAACTCCGCGCAGGCGGCGCGCAGCTCCTCGGCGGCCCGTTTGGGCGAGCCCGTGGCCACGAGCAGGAGGCCACGGGCCCGGCCCGCCACGCCCCTGGCCAGCGGCCGGCCGATCAGCCGCGCCGACCTGGCGGCCCGCTCGGCCAGCTCGGCGGCCCGGTCGAGACGGCCGAGCGCCGCCAGCGCCTCCACGTGGTCGGACACCGCGGTCGGGCACACCACTTCGAGCGCCGCTCCGAGGGCCGTGGCCGCCTGCTCCATGTGCTCCAGGTGCCGTGCCGCCTCGGCCGGGTCGCCCGCCGCCAGTTCGACGAAGCCGAGCAGGGCCCGCAGGCACAGCGCGCCCGTGCCCATGCCGGACCGCAACGCCACGGTCAGGCCCTCCTCGGCGATCGGCCGCGCCCGGTCCAGCTCGCGCCGGTGGGCCAGCACCAGCGCCTCGGTGAACAGGGCGGACGTGGACGGCGTCCCGGTCTCCTGCCCGGCGCGGCGGGCGAGCGCGGCGCGTTCGGCGGCGGCGTCGAGGTCGCCCGCCAGGCACTCCACCTCCGTGGCCCACATGAGCGCGGACGGGATGTAGGCCTCGACGCCGGCCGCCACCGCCGCCGTGCGGACGGTGTCGAGCGCCGCCCGTGCCGCCGGCAGGTCGCCGAGCGAGCGGTACAGGTAGCCGGCCACGTGCAGCGCGGCGAACGGGGAGCGGTCCAGCGGGTTGTCGTAGGACGGCTCGGGCACCGCGGCGGGCGGCCTGGCGGTGCGCATGAACTCGATGGTGATCGTGGCGATGGTGGCCTCGTCGTGCAGGGCGGCGTCCCCGGTGCGGGTGGCCACGGCCAGCAGCTCGCGGGCGTGCCCGGCGGCCCCGGCCAGGTGGCCGACATGCATGCGCGAGTACGCGAGGTCGGCCAGGATCGGCACGAGCAGCTCGACCGACTCCCCCGCCTCCAGCCTGGCCTGCTGGTTGGGGACGAGCGCGCCGGCGTAGTCCCCCTCGCAGAAGATCGCCCGGTTGAGCAGGAACAGCACCTCGGCCTTGACCGGCCCGGACGGGCACCGCTCCACGACGTCCTCCAGCAGCGCGCGGGCCCGGGACGCGCCGCCGCTGGTCAGCAGGTTCGCCGCGGCCTCGATCCGCCGCCTGGTGGCCAGGTCGTCCTGCTCGGGCGGGGTGAGCCGGGCGGCCCATTCGGCCAGCTCCCCCGCCGTGTACGGCGCCCCGCGGGCCACCGCCACCCGCGCCGCCTCGTGCAGGGCGTCGGCGGCGACCGCGTCGGGACCCGTCGCGGCCAACGCCAGGTGCCTGGCCCGCTCCTCCGGCCCGGCCGCCGTGCGGGCGAGCCTGGCGTGCATCTCGCGCCGCCTCGCGGCTCCGGCCGACTCCAGGACGGCGGCGCCGTACAGGGGGTTGGCGAAGCGCGGGACCGGACCGCCGGTGACGACGACGTGCCTGGCGACCAGCTCGGCCAGGCCCTCGTGCCCCGCGGGCAGGCCGTCCAGCAGCCCGGCGCGGGCGCGCGCGGCGGAGGCGAGCATCAGCGCCACCTCGGCCGCCGCCTCCGACAGGCCGTCCATGACGGTGCGTAACAGGTGCCGCAGGCTCTCCGGGACGGGCAGCTGCGCATCCGGGTCGGGCCGGTCGTCCAGGGTTCTGGCCAGCTCCAGCGCGAACAGCGGGTTGCCGCCGCCGGCCTCGTGGACGACCCGCAGCAGAGCGGGCCGCGGCGGCCGGCCGTACCGGGCGGTGAGCAGGGCGCCGATGGTGTCGGCGTCCAGGGGGCCGAGCTCGCGCCGTTCCACCCGGTCGGGAGGCACGGCGTGGGCGAGCGGGGGCCGGGACAGGTCGCCGGTGCCCGTGCCGGTGCCGGTGCGCAGCGTGGCCAGCACGCCGGCGGGCTGTTCCAGCCGGCGCAGCGCGAAGCCGAGCACCGCCTCGGTGGACGGGTCCAGCCATTGCAGGTCGTCCACGCCGATGATCAGCGGCCCCTCGTCGGCGTACCGTCTGAACAGGTGCAGCACGGCCAGCGCGACCGCCCGCTGGTCCGGCGGCGTGTGGCCGGGCCGCTGCCAGAGCAGCGCCACGCCGAGCGCGTCACGCAGCGGCTCGGGCAGCGCGCGGACCGCCGGGGAGTCCTGCTGCCCGTCGAGCAGGTCGCCGAGGCCGGAGTAGATCAGCCCGGTCTCCGTCTCCCCCGGGCGGCAGGCGAGCACCCGGCCCGCGCCGGCCCTGACGGTGGACAGGGCGGCCGTCCACAACGACGTCTTGCCCATGCCTGCCGCGCCACTGATCATGAGCATGCGGGGGCCGGCGTGCGGGAGGCCGAGCCATGCGCGCAGCGAGTCCAGCTCGGCGTCTCTTCCGAGGAGGCGTTCGCCCATGTTCACCTGCCGTGGAACCGCCCCTCGGCGCGGCCGGGACGGTGGGGGCATCGTTCCGTCACGGCTCGTGGAGCGTAACAAAGCATGATCCTCGGGGAAAATGTCGCGCGGGTTCAGGGGTTTCCCTGAGGACGTGACGGACCCCGGCGCCTTTACTCGTCGTCGACGATGTCAGCCCCCTGCCCGGAGGTAGCGCCCGGTGGCCGCAAACATCCGCGTCGCCGTACTCGGACCCGTCGAGCTCGTCGCCGGTCACCGGCGTACCGGCCTGCCGCGATCCCGCCTGCGCGCGGTGCTGGGCCTGCTGGCGTTCACACCCGGCCGGGTGGTGTCGGTGGAACGCCTGGTGGACGGCCTGTACGGCGAGCAGCCGCCGGCGGAGGCCGTGCGCACGCTGCACACCTACATCTCCCACCTGCGCCGCAGGCTGCGCGAGGCCGGTCTGCCCGAGGTCCTGGAGACCCGCGCGCCCGGCTACCGGCTGGCGCTCGTGCCCGGCGAGGTCGACGCCGCCGTCTTCGAGTCCGAGGTGCTGCTCGGCCGTGGCCTGCTGGCGGAGGAGGTCTCGGACCGGGCGGCCGGCGTGCTTGCGGGCGCGCTGGAGTTGTGGCGGGGCGACGTGCTCGCCGACTGCCAGGTGCACGGCTGGGCGCACGGGGAGATCGAGCGGCTCAGGGAGATGCGGCTGTCGGCGACGGAGGACGTCCTGACCGCGCGGCTGCGCCTCGGGCTGCACCGGGCCGCCGCCGAACAGCTGGAGCACCTGGTCGTGGAGCATCCGCTGCGCGAGCACCTGTGGGAGCTGCTCATGATCGCTCATGCCCTGTCGGGACGGCAGGGCGACGCCCTGGCCACCTTCCAGCGGGCCCGCCGGGTGCTCGACGAGGAGCTCGGCGTCGATCCCGGCCCGGCGCTGCGCGGGATCGAGGCGAACGTGCTGCGCCGCCGGCTCACCGCCGAGGACCTGTTGCCCCCGGGCGTCGCGCCGGTCGTGCGGCAGGTGACGGCCGCGCCGGCGGCTCCGGCGGGCGTGCGCACCGGCGTCCCGGCCCCGATCACCCGGCTCGTCGGGCGTGCGGCGGACCTGGCCGAGCTGCGTCCCCTCGTCGAGGGCCACCGCCTGGTGACGCTGACCGGCATGGGCGGCGTCGGCAAGACCCGCCTGGCCATGGCTATGGCCGCGGGCATGGCCGCGGGCATGGCCGCGGGCGCGGGCGCGGGCTTCGACGGAGTGCACTTCGTGGAACTGGCCCAGGTCGAGGACCCCGAGCTGGTGGCGCCGGCCGTCGCCGACCTGCTCGGCGTGCACACCACGGGCGGCCACTCCACGCTGCGGGCACTCGCCGAGCATCTGGGGACGCGGCGCGTGCTGCTCGTGCTCGACAACTGCGAGCACCTGGCCGACGCCTGCGCCGCCGTCGCGCACGAGCTGCTCACGAGCTGCCCGTCGGTGCACATCCTGGCCACCAGCAGGGAGACGTTGCGTGTGGGAGGCGAGCTGGTGTGGCGGGTGCCGCCGCTGGGCGCGCCGCCGTCGGCCGAGCTGTTCCTGGAACGCGCCGGGCTCGGCCCCCTCACCGGCCTGGACGACGACCAGCGGGCCGCACTGTCACTGATCTGCGCCGACCTGGACGGACTTCCGCTGGCCCTGGAGCTGGCCGCGGCCCGGGCCAGGGTGCTGACGCTGCCCCAGATCGCCGAGCGGCTGCACGACCACTTCACGTTGCTGACCGGCGGCCCGCGCACCTCGCCACCGCAGCACCGGACGATGCGGGCCGTCATCGACTGGAGCTACGCCCTGCTCGACGACGGCGAGCGCGAGCTGCTGGGCGCCCTGTCGGTGTTCCCCGGCGGTTGCGACCTGACGGCGGCCGCCGCCGTCTCGGCCGAGCACGACGTTCTCGACCTGCTGGGACGGCTCGTCGACAAGTCCCTGGTGACCGTCGAGCCCACGCCGTCCGGCGCCCGGTACCGCATGTCGCAGACGATCCGCCAGTTCGCCGCCGGGAAGCTGACCCCGCAGCGGCGCGACCTGATCGCGCGGCGGCACGCCGAGCACTACCTGGCCTTCGCCGAGAAGGCGGAGGGCGAGCTGAAGGGGCCGGGGCTCGGCGCGGCGCTGGACCGCGTCGCCGCCGAGCACGACAACCTGCGCGCCGCCTGCACCTTCGGCGCCGCCGACGAGGTGGCGCTGCGCATCGCGGGGGCCGTCTGGCGCTACTGCTACCTGCGCGGCCACTACTCCGAAGGCCGCCACTGGCTGGAGACCGCGTTGCGGCACGCCGGGGCCGCCGCGGAGCCGTACGTGGCCAAGGCGCTGGGCGGCGTCGCGACGCTGACCGCCTACGAGTGCGACTACGCCCCCGCCACCGGGTACGCCGAACGCGCCCTGGCCGCGTACCGGCGGCTCGGCGACGCGGCCGGCGTGGCGCGGGCGCTGAGCATGCTGGGCGAGATCGCCCGCGAGACCGGCGACTTCGACCGCGCCCTGCGGACCCACGAGCAGGCACGGCAGGAGTACCGGACCGCCAGGGACGTCTGGGGGGAGGCGTTCCAGGTCGAGATGCTCGCCCTGGCCTCGTGGCTGGCCGGGCGCTTCACCGAGGCGCGGGCGCGGGCGCGGGAGGCGCACGACGCGTTCGTCCGGCTGGGCGACAAGGAACGCATCGGCTGGACGCTGCTCGATCTGGCCGCCTGCGACCTGTACGACGGCGCCCCCGCACGCGCGCGCGACCTGCTGCTGGAGGCCCTGGCGCTCTTCGAGGACGTCGGCTTCCCCGAAGGGCTCGGCTGGGCCGACAACCTGCTGGCCCTGGCCGACCTGACCGGCGCCGGGCCGTCCGGGGCGTCCGGGGCGTCCGGGGCGTCCGGGGCGGATCTCGGGGCCGCGGCCCGGCGGCTGGGCCGCGCGCTCGACGTCCAGCACCGCCTGGGCGACCTGTGCCGGTCGTCGAGCGTGGTGGAGGCCATCGCCCGCACCCTGCACCTGGACGGCTCCCACGCCGCCGCGGCCGAACTGCTCGGCGGCGCCGCGGGGATCCGCGAGACGATCTCGGCGCCCGTGCCGCCGTGCGAGGCGGCCGACCTCGCCGCGCTGGAGAGCGGCCTGCGTGCGGCACTGGGGGCCGACGGCTACCAGGCCCGCCACACCGCCGGCCGCCGCCGCACCGTCGCGGACACGGTGACCGCGGCCCTGGCCGCCGCCGAGGCGACCGCCAGATGACGACAGGACACGTCATGCTCGTTCACGCCGCGAGACGACGACAGGACACGTCACGCTCGTTCAGGCCACGGAACGACGTCAGACGGACGTCACGTTCGTTCGGCGGCCGCGGGCTGAGGCGAGCCGGGTCACGCCGGCGCCGCCACGGAGCCGGCGGCGAGGAACCGGCGGCCGGGCGGCCTGACCTCCGCCGGTCCCCCGCCGTCGGGCGCCTCCCCGCCGTTCCCCGGCACTTCCCCACCGGCTCCGGGCACCTCCTCGCCGGGCCCTCGCGGCGCACCCTCGTCCGGCTCCGGCGGCAGCTCCTCGCCGGGCGTTCGCGGTGCCGCCCGTCCGGGGGCAGGCGGTGTATCGGGGGTGTGCAGCGATGCCACGTCGGCGCCTCCTTCGACGTTCCGTCCCGTCGTTCTCGCGACCAGGGCTACGCGGCTCCGGTTGCCGGAATGTTGCACCGCTGCTGCCCCCATGGCGGGACGGCTACATCGGCGCCGAGCGGGTGATGCAGCGGGGGTCCGGGTCCTGGGCGGTGGCGAAGAACGCCGCGAACACGACCTGGTCGTCCTTGCGGTCGGTGCTCGTGACGAGCGGCCGTCCGCCGTCGACCAGCGGCAGCGCGGTGTAGGTCGTTCCTGGTTCGACAGCGCGCTCGAAGGCCCAGGCGTTCCGGTAGCCGTCCCTGATCCGCATCTTCACCACAGTCGTGGACCCGCCGTGGTCGACGCGGAAGGTCAGCTTGTGCCAGGCGCGGCCCCCGCCCGGCAGGTTCTCGAAGGTGGCGGTCGCGTCGAGCTCGTACCGGAGCGCCTTGCTGCCGTACGTGTGACAGCCGAGCTGGAGGTCGGTCGCGGCGTGCGCCGGCGACGCCACCGCGAGCAGCAGAGCACTCGCGGCGGCGGCCGCCCCGGCCGCTTTGCCGGTTCCGATCACTGATCTGGTCATTGGTCCCCCTTGTGAGACTGACGTCGGACAGCCTCAGCAAAGAGGACCGCTGTTGCGCGGGGCTGGCCCCGCGCTTGCACCGCCGGTCAGCGTGGCCCGCGTCAGTCGTCGAGGGCCTGGTAGAGGGTGGTCCAGAAGTCGTTCATCAGGTGGGCCGGGTTGGGGACGGAGTAGCCGAGCTGGCAGAGCAGGACGCCGGTGAGCCCGTTGACCGGGTCGGCGTAGGCCGAGGTGCCGCTGCCGCCGTCCCAGCCGAACTGGCCGACCGGGGCGTAGTCGCCGCGGTAGGTGCGCACCGCCATGCCCATGCCCCAGCCGCCCTGCTGTCCCTGGCCGAAGGAGACGTGCACGTTGTTCCTGGCCAGGGCGGTACGGGCGTCGTTCTGCCGCGGAGTGAGCCGGTTGGTGGTCATCAGCTCGACGGCGGGCCGGGACAGGATGCGGGTGCCCCGGTGGGTGCCGCCGTTGAGCAACATCCGGAAGTAGGCGTGGTAGTCGTCGGCGGTGGAGACCAGGCCGCCGCCGCCTCCCTGGAACGCCGGCGGCTTGCTCCACCGCCCGCCCTCAGGCTCGTCCCAGACGAGGAACTCGCCGGTGGCCGGGTCGGGGGCGTACAGGGCGGGCAGCCGGTCGATCTGGTCGGCGGGCACGTGGAAGCCGGTGTCGGTCATGCCGAGCGGTTCCAGGACGCGCTCGCGCAGGAACTCCTCGAACGGCCGGCCGGTGACCCGGGAGACGAGCACGCCGACCAGGTCGCTGCTGATGTGGTACTGCCACTGCTCGCCCGGCTGGTACATCAGCGGCAGCTCGCCCAGGCGGCGCAGCCACTCGTCCGGCTCGGGCATCTCGACCGGCAGGTTCGGGGTGAGGCCCCGCTCGAAGATCGCGTTCATGATCGGCTTGCCCAGCGCGGTGAAGTCCATGCCGAGCCCGAAGGTGGAGGTCAGCACGTCCCGCACGGTTATCGGCCGGTGGGCCGGGACGGTGTCGTCCAGCGGCGCGCCGGGGCTGGTCAGCACGCGCCGGTCGGCCAGCTCGGGCAGCCACGGGTCGATCACGTCGTCCAGCCGCAGCCGGCACTCGTCCAGCAGCACCATGGCCGCCGCGATCGAGACGGGCTTGGACGTGGAGGCCATCCGGAAGACGGTGTCGCGGCGCATGGGCGCGCCGCCGTCGTGCCGCATCGTGCCCATCGCCTCGACGTGCGTCTCCTCGCCGCGGCTCACCAGGGCGACCAGGCCCGGGATCCGGCCCGAGTCGACGTGCCGGGCCAGCACCTCGCGCAGCCTGCGCAGCCCCTGCTCGGAGAAGCCGTTCCCGCCGATCGCCATGATGGTGTCTCCTTTGTCGCGGTGGTCGTTCCGCCGGACCGTTGTCCGGTCCGGCGGCCATGGGTCAACCTTCGCGAAGCGCCCTGACACCGGACCGTCACCGCACTGACGCCGCCGCTGACACGCCCGCTCCGGGCCGTCGGCGACGACGTGCCCAGGCCGCGCCTCGCCTCGGGCACGCGTGACGTCAGCGCTTGACGGAGACCAGCCGGTCCACGGCGAACGGGACGATCTGCGGCTGCGGGGCCTTCGTGCGCGCCGCGCTCTGGCCGCAGAGCCCCAGCAGGAGATGGTCGACGGTGGCGTAGTCGATCGGGCTGATCTCGATGATGCCGTTCTCGTCCAGGCTCTGGTACTTCGTGCGGTTGACGCCCATGGAGAGCTGGCGGACGCCGTCCGGGCTGGTGTAGGAGTCGGTGGCCATGCCGAAGACCCCGCCGCTGTGCCCCCAGAACCGTCCGCACGGCAGGTCGGTGGCGTAGATGCCGAGGCCGTAGGCCCCCGACACGCCGGCCACGGGCACGGTCTTCTGCATCTCGGCCAGCTCGGCCGGGCCGATCAGCCCGCCGCGCAGCAGCACCCGGTAGAACTGGTTGAGGTCCTCCATCGTGGACACGACGGCGCCCGCCGTGCTGATCCACGACATGTTGTAGACGCTGTAGTCCTTGGGCGGGTCGATGAAGCCGAACATCGACTCGTACGCCTTGGAGTGCGGTCC
This sequence comes from Nonomuraea sp. NPDC049637, assembly GCF_040675235.1. Lineage (NCBI taxonomy): Bacteria > Bacillati > Actinomycetota > Actinomycetes > Streptosporangiales > Streptosporangiaceae > Nonomuraea > Nonomuraea sp. NPDC049637. Next base: position 92,804 of record NZ_JBFAOM010000031.1, on the reverse strand, counting down.
GGGGATGACCGGCGTGCGCGGGAAGGACGTGTGCCGCAGGCCCGCCTTGCGGATGACGTTGCGGGTGATGTACCGCTCGGCGTTCTCGCCCGTCACCTTCTCCAGGAGCAGGCCGGCGATCAGGTAGTTGGTGTTGGAGTAGATCCCCGGCGTGGCGCCCGGCTCGCCGGTGGGCGTGGCGGCCAGGCCCAGCTCGACCAGCTCCCGGCGGGAGAAGGTGCGGAAACGGTTGTCGTCGAGGCTCTCGAACGTGCCCTGGAGCAGCGAGGGGAAGGCCGGGCCCACGTGGTCGGCGATGTGGCTCGTGTGGTTGAGCAACATCCGCACGGTGATCTTCTGGCCGCGCTCGCCCGGCACCACGTCGGGCAGGTAGCGGGCGATGGGGGCGTCCAGCTCGACGGCGCCGCGGGCCACCTGCTGGAGCAGGGCCACCGCGGTGAACGTCTTGGTGATGCTGCCGACCCGGTGCAGCATGTCCGGGCGTACGGGGCGCCTCGTGGCGACGTCGGCCACGCCGGAGGCGCCCCGCCAGCTGCGCTCGCCGTCGCGGACGGTCGAGTAGATGCCGTACATGCCGGCCTCGTGCACGGCGTCCAGCGACTGCCGCAGCGCCTGCCGGTCGAGCCCGGTCTCCCGCGCGGGGGCGGCCTGCGCCGGGCCGGCCGCCAGCACCATCCCGGCGGTCAGGGCGATGGCCGAGGCGTTCTTTCCAAGCGTCCGGATGTTCATGGCGTAAGCATGATCCGAACGCGGTTCCGCGGTCAGTCCCGGCTGTCATCGGCTGCACATGACAGGAGTCATGACCGGCCGCGCAGCGGACGCACCCGGGTGCCGCCTCTCGGGAGGAACCCCCGGAACTTCCTTGTTACTTAGAGTTGTCGCTTATTTACTCTACGTATAACCTGGAGGCATGACACGTCTTCCCGCCTTCGCTTTGAGCGCCCTGGCCACCACGCTGGTCGCGGCGTCGCTCCCCGTCTCCGCCCACGCCGCCACCGGCACGTTCTTCTACACCAGGGCCAGCAACGGACAGGAGACCACCCTCAACATCCCGACGCCCAACGGCGCCTGCCTGCCGATCTCCGGCGGCGCCCGCAACGCCCACAACGACACCGACGCCGACGCCACCCTGTACACCAACAGCAACTGCACCGTCTTCGCCGGATTCGTCGGCTCCCGCAACTTCGAGACCTTCACCGCCCCCTTCCCGACCTTCGTCAAGTTCGGCTAGAGGCGCGCGCCTTCGACCCCCTACCGGGGGCGGGTGTCAACGAGCCGCTGTCGCCTGGGCCGCGGGCGTGAACCAGGCGGTCGAGGGCGGCGACAGGAGGCAGTAGAGCACGCCCCCGGCCAGCACGAGGCCGGCGACGCCCCCGATGCTCGGGCCGCTGATCATTCCCCAGAGCTGGGTGGCCGCCAGGACCGCCTCGACGGCCACTCCGGTCCAGCGGACCCACGGCCGGCGCGACCTCATCCTGGCCACGACCAGGCCGATGGTCACGCCGATCAGGACATAGATCAGGACGGGGATCAGCAGTATCCCGACGAGCGCCGCCTCCACGAGGCCCGTCACCAAGACGATGAGACTCAGGGCCACCAGGACCACCTGAATGCACATGACGGTTCGCGCGGCGCGCAGTACGGCGGGTAACGGCAGGATTCGCTCGTTCATCGGTCTCCTTCAGCAGATCGACCTGTTCCCCGAGGCTGATGCCATGATCTCCCTTCATTGTCGACCTGGTGACCGACTGCCGAAATTTGCCGCAAAAACGCAACAAGACCGGCATGCCCCAGGGCGTCAGGACGCCCGGAGGGCCCGTTCGAGGCCGCGGATCAGCTCGGTGAGCGTTCGCTCGTCGGAGCCGAACGTGATGCGGACATGCGTGTCGGGACCGTGCATGTCGGCGCCGCGTACGGTCGCGATGCCGTGCCGCAGGAGCGCGTGGTCGATGGCGGCCGGGGTCTCGCCGAGGCGTGAGCAGTCGGCGAGCAGGAAGGCGCCGCCCATGGGCCGGACGGGCCCGGGGAGGCCGCTCGCGGCGATGCCGTCGCAGACGAGGTCGCGCTTGGCCTGGTAGGTGGAGAGCGCCCGGTCGAGCCAGTCGCGCGGGCCGGTCAGGGCGGCGACCGCGGCCCGCTGGGGAACCGCTCCGCAGCACACCGCCTCCCACTCGAAGCGGCGGTTGAGCGCGTCGATGACCGGTGGCGGCGCCAGGACGTAGCCGAGCCGCCAGCTGGCCAGCGCGTAGTACTTGCTGAGGCTGGTGACGGTGACCAGGTGCGGCCAGCGGTCGGCGTACGCCTCCACCGGGTGGTAGCGGTGGCCGTCGTAGGTGAAGTGCTGCCATGAGTCGTCGGAGATGACGAGGAGCCCGTGGCGGGCGGCGAGGTCGACCACGGCCGCGAGGGTGGCGGCGTCAGGGAGATAGCCCGTCGGGTTGGTCGGATTGCACAGCAGCACGGCCCGGCTGCGGCTCGTGACGGCGGCCTCCAGACCGGCCAGGTCGAGCGCCCAGCCGTCGCTCTCGCGGGACGGGACGCCGACGGGCGTCGCGCCGGCCTCGCGGACGGCGCCGTCGAAGAAGTAGGTGGGGGTCGGCACGATCACCTCGTCGCCCGGCGCGAGCACCGTGCGCAGCACGAGGGAGAGCCCCTGCATCGCTCCGTGGGTGATCAGCAGGCGGCGCTCGGGATCGACGCGCAGGCCGTGCTCGCGCTCCAGTTCGGCGGCTATCGCGGCGCGCAGTTCCGGCAGGCCGCGGGTGTCGCGCGGATCGGGCAGGTCCATCGCGCCCGCCACCGCCCGCCGTACGTGCTCGGGCATGGGCAGGATCGGGGCGCCCGCGAGCGGGAGCATCCGCACGCCGTCGCGGGCGCTGCGCTCCGCGCGGGCGCGGGTGCTCATCGCCCCCAGCGCCGGGAAGTCGCTCGCGGCGGGAAGGGACCAGGAGTTTCGCTGCATGGGACGAAGCATCGCACACTGAGATATCAACAACAAGAATAGATATCTCTATCCAGTTCCCGACGACCGAGCTGCTGTATCAACGCTGTGAATTGGTATCCTGGCGCGATGTCCGACATTCATGGTGTGGTCAGCGGAACCCCGCACATCCCCGCGCTGCTGCTGGTCGGCACGGACGAGACCGGCCTCGACCGCACCAGTCAGGCATATCGGGCGATCCGCCGCCAGATCATCGACCTGACGCTGTCGCCCGGCAGCAGTTTCACCGAGACGTCGCTCGCCGAGCAATGGCGCATCAGCAAGACGCCGGTGCGCGAGGCGCTGGCCCGGTTGCGGCGCGACGGGCTCGTGACCGCGCTTCCGCGCGCGGGCTACGTCGTCAGCCCGATCACGCTGCAGGACACCGACGCCCTGTGCGCCCTGCGGACGCTGCTGTCCGGCGAGGCGGCCGCCGCCGCGGCGCGCCTCGGCGTCACGGCGCCGGCGCTCGAACGGCTCGAAGCGCTGTCCAAGGTGCCCATCGCGCTTGCGGCGGGCGAGGTGGAACAGGAGGAGTCGCTCCGCGCCGGCATCGAGTTCGAGGGCATCATCGCCAACTTCAGCGGCAACCCGCGCCTCGGCAAGGCGATCGTCGACGTGCTCGACGAGCTGGAACGGGTTCTGCGCATGGCCGCGTTGATCGATCCCGGCATCGCGAGCCCGCCCGGCGAGCTGGGGGCCGTCTACGAGGGGCTGCGCGCGCGTGACGCGGACGCCGCCCGGGACGCGATGCGCGCCCGGTGCGAACGCGTGCGCCGCGACCTGCTGCAGGTTCTGGCGAAGAGCACCTCGGTGAGCAGGGCGCACATCGAGCTGCCCGCCTCGCGCCCGCCGGCCTAGCCGGCGCCGGGCGGGGGCCGGGCCTGCGAGGTGCGGCGCGTGGCCGGTCGGAGGCGAGGCCGTCCGACCGGGCCCGCGGGGTGCGGCGCGAGGCCGGGCCGTCCGGTCAGACCGCCGTCGGGAAGGAGAGGTCGCCGCGGTGGCGCGGGCCGTCCTCCCTCTCCTCCGGCCACCGGCTGGTGACGGCCTTCGCGCGCGTGTAGAAGGCGACGCCCTCAGGGCCGTGCATGTGGTGGGCGCCGAACAGCGACTGCTTCCAGCCGCCGAACGAGTGGAACGCCATGGGCACCGGGATCGGCACGTTGACGCCGATCATCCCGACCTGGACGGAACGCTGGAAGAGGCGCGCCGCATGGCCGTCCCTGGTGAAGATCGCCGTGCCGTTGGCCAGGTTGTTGCCGTTGATCAGGCCGATCGCCTCCTCCAGCGAGCCGACCCGCACGACGACGAGCACCGGGCCGAAGATCTCGTCGCGGTAGACGTCCATGTCGGGCGTGACGTGATCGAACAGCGTCGGCCCGACGAAGAAGCCGTCGCCCCCGAGGTCGAGCTTGCGCCCGTCGACGACCAGGTCGGCGCCCGCGGCGACGCCGGAGTCGATGTAACCCCTGATCCGGTCGAGCGCCTCCGCCGACACGACCGGCCCCATCTCGGACCCGGCCTCCAGTCCCGGCCCGACCTTGATCGCCTGCGCCTTCTCGCGCATCAGCTCGACGAGCGGCCCGGCCACGTCGCCCACCGCGACGGCGACCGAGATCGCCATGCAGCGCTGGCCCGCCGAGCCGTACCCGGCCGCCACCAGATGATCGGCGGCGTGGTCGAGGTCGGCGTCGGGCAGCACGACGGCGTGGTTCTTGGCGCCGCCGAGCGCCTGGACGCGCTTGCCGCCCGCGGTCGCGCGCTCGTACACGTACCGCGCGACCGGCGTCGAGCCGACGAACGACACGCCGGCGATGTCCGGGTGGTCGAGGATCGCGTCGACCGCGACCTTGTCCCCGTGGACGACGTTGAAGACGCCGTCGGGCAGACCGGCTTCGGCGTAGAGGTCGGCGATGAGGTTGGCCGCCGACGGGTCGCGTTCGGAGGGCTTGAGCACGAACGTGTTGCCGGTCGCGATCGCGATCGGATGCATCCACAGCGGGACCATGGCGGGAAAGTTGAACGGCGTGATCCCGGCGCAGACGCCGAGCGGCTGCCGGAAGGAGAACAGGTCGACGTCGGTCGAGACCTGGTCGGAGTACTCGCCCTTGAGCAGGTGCGGGATCCCGCAGGCGAAGTCGATCACCTCCAGGCCGCGGACGAGCTCGCCTCTGGCGTCGTCGAGGACCTTGCCGTGCTCGGCGGAGACCAGCCGCGCGAGGTCGTCGAGGTGCTTGTCGACCAGCTCGCGGAAGGCGAACATCAAGCGCGACCGCCGCATGACCGAGGTGTCGGCCCAGGCCGGCAGGGCGGCCCGCGCGGCCCGCACGGCGGCGTCGACGTCGTCGGGCTCGGCCAGCAGCACGTCGGCCTGGTGCGTGCCGGTCGCGGGGTTCCATACCGGGGCGGTGCGGCTGGACCGGCCGGCGGTCTCGCGGCCGTTGATCCGGTGCCGGATCATCCTGACTGTCCCTGTGCTCACAGAAAGCTCACCTTCTCGTGGGGTGCTGGTTGCGGGTGTTCGGCGGCGCCGCGTCAGACGATCAGGTCGCCGCCGTTGATGTCGATGGCCGCCCCGGTGATGTACGCGGCGCGGTCCGAGGCGAGGAAGGCGACGAGCTCGGCGACCTCCCAGGGCTGCCCGGCGCGGGGCACCGGGAACGACCGGGTGGCGTGTTCGAGTGCCTCTCCGGGCAGCAGCGCGCGGGCCATCGGGGTGTCGATGAGTCCCGGGCAGACGGCGTTCACCGTGATGCCGTCGGGGCCGCAGTCCTTCGCCAGGTGCCGGGTGAGCCCGAGGACGCCGTGCTTCGCCGTCGTGTAGTGGGCGCCGCCCGCGGTGCTGATGGTCTTGCCGGCGGTGGAGGAGAAGTTGACGATGCGGCCCCAGCCTCGGGCGCGCATCGCGGGAAGCGCCTGCTGGCAGCACAGGACCGTCCCGAGCACGTTGACCGCCAGCACCTGGTTCCACTCGGCCCGGGTGATCTCCTCGAACGGGGTCGGCGGTGCGACGCCCGCGGCGTTGACCAGGATGTCGAGCCGCGACCGCGCCTCCAGCAGCGCGGCGAACGCCCTTTGGACCTGGTCGCCGTCCGTGACGTCCACCGCGAGCGACCGGACGCGGTCCGCCGGCACGGCCAGCGTCGCCGCCAGCTCGGCGGGGCCGGGCGCGGCCAGGTCGAACACGGCGACGGTCGCGCCGCGGCGGGCCAGCGCGTGGGCCGCGGCCAGGCCCATGCCACTGGCCCCGCCGGTCACGATCGCGACCCGGCCCGCCAGCTCACTGCCGTCGGCGCTGGTCGGCGCCCGCAGTCCGTCGGCGCTGGTCGGCGCCCGCAGTCCGTCGGCCGTGCTCATGAGCCGGCCAGGACGGCACGCGCGCGGCCGAAGGCGGCTGCGGCCCGTTCGAGCTGGCCGGCGGTGTGCGCGGCCGAGACCTGCACCCTGATCCGCTCCTCGCCGGCCGGGACGACCGGGTGGGAGAGCGCGAAGGCGAGGACGCCCTCGCGGCGCAGCGCCGCCGCCACGTCGCGGGCCAGCGTGCCGCCGCGCAGCATCACGGGGATGATCGGATGCTCCCCTGGCGGCACCTCGTAGCCGAGGTCGCGCAACGCCCGGCGCAGCCAGGCGGTGTTGGCGGCCAGGCGTTCCCGCAGATCCGGACGCCGCCGTGCGATGCGGATCGCCGCCAGCGCCGCCGCGGCCAGCGCGGGGGCCATGGCGTTGGTGAAGATGTAGGGCCGCGAGACCTGGCGCAGCGTCTCGACCAGCGCGCGGTCGCCCGCGACGAAGCCGCCGGCCGCGCCGCCCAGTGCCTTGCCGAGCGTCCCCGTCAGCACGTCGACGCGTCCCTTCAGCCCGAAGTGCTCGGGGGTGCCTCCGCCGGTCGGGCCCAGCACCCCCGTGGCGTGCGAGTCGTCCACCACGAGCACCGCGTCGTGGCGTTCGGCCAGCTCGCAGAGCCGGGGCAGCGCGGCGACGTCGCCGTCCATGCTGAAGACGCCGTCGGTGACGATGAGGCGGTGCCGCGCGCCGGCGGACTCGGCGAGGTGGCGTTCGAGCTCGTCGAGGTCGGCGTGGGCGAAGACGCGCCGCCGGGCCCGCGTGAGGCGGATGCCGTCGATCAGGCTGGCGTGGTTGAGCGCGTCGCTGAGGACGACGTCCTGCGGGCCGAGCAGGGCGTCGAAGAGGCCGAGGTTCGCGTCGAAGCAGGAGTTGTGGAGCACGGCGTCCTCGGCGCCGACCAGCTCGGCGATGCCCGCCTCCAGCTCGCCGTGGACGGCCCGGGTGCCGCAGAGCACTCGGCCCGCCGCCACCCCGAGCCCCGTCTCGCGCAGCGCCCGCCGGGCCGCGTCCAGGACCTCCGGGTCGCCGGCGAGCCCGAGGTAGTCGTTGGAGGCGAAGTTGACCAGCCACTCCCCCGCCACGCCGAGCGCCGGCCCCTGGGCGCCCGAGACCACGAGGTCGCGGCGCAGCCCGGTGGTCGCCCGGCGTCCGTCGAGCTCGGCGCGGAGCCGGTTCAGCAGCGCGGCGTTCACGCCCTGCCTCCCTGCCGGTCGGCGGCGGTCATGACAGGCTCCCGTCCAGCCGCTCCATCCGGCGTCCCGCGGTGAGCAGGACGGCCAGCCCGGCGACCATGATGATCGCGATGGCCAGCAGCGCGTAGGTGAAGCTGCCGGTCGCGGACGCGATCGTCCCGGTGAAGTACGGACCGATGAATCCGCTGACGTTGCTGACGGAGTTGATCAGGGCGATGCCGGAGGCGGCGGCCGCCTCGGTCAGGCCGATCGCCGGGATCCGCCAGAACTGCGGCATCGCGGTGATGATCCCGGCGACGCTCAGGCAGACGGCGAGCACGAACAGCGTGCCGCTGCTGGTGAAGGTCGCCAGCAGCAGCCCCGCCGCGCCGAGGGCCATCGGTACGGCCGTGGCCGTGACCGCCGTCCAGCGCGCGGCGAGGCGAGCCCAGGTCAGCAGGGCGACCGCGGCCACCACGTAGGGGATCGCGGACAGCAGCACGCTGCTGACGTCGGCGGAGTCGCCGACGCTCTGCGTGATGGACCTGATCATCGTGGGCAGGAAGAACTGCAGCGGGTAGAGCCCGAACGCGATCGCGAACCACGTCACGGCCATCGCCCACACCCGGCCGCTGGTCAGCGCCTGGCGCAGCCCGGTGAGCGCCCCGCGGGCGCGCTGTTCGGCGGCTTCGGCGGCCAGGAGGTTCTCGATGGCGGCCTTCTCCTCGTCGTCGAGCCAGCGCGCGTCGGCCGGGCGGTTCGGCAGGAAGACGAAGATCAGGACACTGACGACGACCGTCAGGATGCCCTCGACGAGGAACAGCGCCCGCCAGCCCGCGACGCCGAACAGGCTCTGGCCCCACTCCAGCAGCGCGGCGGCCAGCGGAGAGCCGATGATCGAGGACAGCGGGATCATCACGATGAAGGCCGACAGCGCCCAGGAACGCTGGCGGCGCGGGAACCAGAACGTCAGGTAGAGCAGGATCCCGGCGGCCAGACCGGCTTCGGCGAACCCGAGCAGGAGCCGCGCGGCGAACAGCGTGGCCGGGGAGTTCACGGCCGCGGTCGCCGCCGTGACCAGCCCCCACGTGATCATGATGCGGGCGATCCACTTCCGCGCGCCGAACCGGCTGAGCATCATGTTGCTCGGCACTTCGAACAGGACGTAGCCGATGAAGAACAGCCCGGCGGCCAGGCCGATCTGGCCGCTGCCGAGGCCCAGGTCACGGGACATGGGCGCGGCGATGTAACCGACGTTCGCGCGGTCGATGTAACTCGCCACGTAGGCGAGGCCGACCAGGGGCATGATCCGGACGCCCACCTTGCGCCAGGTGCGTGGTGAGACGGTGCTCGGTGGTGTCGCGACGGGTGAACTCATGGGGGGTTCCAATCGGTGTGGGGGGTGTGCAGCGGCTTCAGCGCGCCCGGCCTCGCAGCCTGGCGGTGGCGTCCCTGTCGATCACGCCGTCCGCGGTGATCACGACGCCGTAGTCCCGTTCGGCTCCCTCGTGGGTCACCTTGCCGTCGAGGACGTCTTCGAGGACCAGTTCGGGGATACGTTCGAAGGGGACGCCGTGCCCGCCGCCGCCGGCGGTCACGTGCCGGTGGCGGGTTCCCGCGGTCATCTCGAAGTGCGGTTTGGACTCCAGCACCCGTTCACCGGGACCGCCGGGGTCGAGCACGTTGAGCGAGGGGGTTCCCGGTGCGCCGCCGGCCAGCCCGTACGGCAGGAACCTGCGCCGGTCGGACCTGATCTGCACCTTGGCCTCGGCCGCCAGCAGCGTCATGTCGCGGAAGGTCGCCAGGCCACCGCGCCAGCGGCCCGCTCCGCCGCTGTCGGGGAGGTAGCCGTAACCGTCGATGCGGAGGTGGCCGGAGCGTTCCAGCTCCTCGACCGGCGTGTTGGTCAGGTTCGCGCCCAGGGAGCTGATCCCGTCGACGCCGTCGCGGTCGGGACGCGCGCCCCACGCCCCCGCCAGCGGGTCCCACAACACCATGGACTCCCCGTCCGGCCCGACGAGGCCGATCGCGATCCCGTCGGGCCCGCCTTCCCCGGCGGCCGGCACCCGGGCGGGGAACACCGGGGCGAGCGCCCCGAGGACGGCGTCGATGATCCGGAAGCCGACGAGCCCGCGGGCGCCGCGCGCGGCCGGCCGCCGGCCGTTGAGGATGGAGGCTTCCGGGATGACGAAACTGAACGGCCGGTAGAAGCCGCTGTTGGCCGGGATGTCGGAGGCGAGCACGCCCTGCAGGGCGGCGTAGGCGGCGGAGCGGGTGAAGGAGGCCGTCGCGTTGAGCGCGGAGTCCACCTGCGGCGAGGAGCCGGTGAAGTCGAGCTCGATCCCCGACCCGGACAGCGTGACCTTGACCCGGATCGGGATCGGCCCGGACCCGAGGCCGTCGTCGTCGATGTGGTCGAGGAACTCGTAGGCGCCCGGGACGGCCTCGGCGAGCGCGGCGCGCAGCAGGGTCTCGGAGTAGTCGAGCAACTCGTCGACGAGGGCGGCGAGCCCGTGGACGCCGTGCCGCGCCGCGAGCGCGCGCAGCCCCTCGGCCCCGGTGTGGCAGGCCGCGAGCTGCGATTCGAGGTCGCCGCGCAGCAGCTCGGGCTCGCGGACGTTGCGCAGGATCAGCCGCAGGAACGTCTCGTTCACCGTGCCGGCCTCGACGAGGCACGACGGCGGGATCTGCACGCCTTCGGCGAAGATGCTGGTCGACTGCACGGCCATCGAACCGGCGGCCCACCCGCCGACGTCGGTGTGGTTGACGACCGTGACCGCGAAGCCCAGGAGGTCCGCTCCGGCGAACACCGGGGCGACCGCGAAGATGTCGGGCAGGTGCATGCCGCCCAGGGACGGGTCGTTGAGCAGGTAGACGTCTCCCGGACGGATCCGGTCGCCGAACTCGTCGAGGATCGCCTCCATCGCGTCCGGGATGGACCCGAGGTGCACCGGCAGGGTGTTGGCCTGGGCGATCACCCGGCCGTGCGCGTCGCACAGGGCGGCGGAGAAGTCCATGCTGGACGCCACGAGCTGCGAGTGAGCCGTGCGCAGGATCGTGATCGCCATCTCGTCGGCGATCCCGGTGACGGCGTTGCGGAAGACCTCGAAGGTCACGGCGTCGCGGATCATGAGGCGCTCCAGGTGATGACGATGTTGTTGAGCCGGTCGAGGTGCACCCGGGCGCCGGGCGGGACGAGGGTGGTGGCGTCCATGTCCTCGACGACCATTGGTCCCTCGACCGGTTCCGGGCCGAGATCCGACCGGCCCACGACGGGCGTGGGCATGGTCCGCTCGAACCGGCACGCGCGGACGGCGGGCTCGCCGCCGGGGGCGAGGGGCAGGCTCAGCACGTCCGCGATGGACACCGGGGTGGGGAGCCGGCCGCGTACCCGGAGGTTGACCAGCTCCACCAGCTCGTCCGTGCCGGCCCGGCCGTAGGTGCGCCGGTGCTCGGCGTGGAAGCGGGACCGCGTCTCGGCGAGCAGGTCCTCGGTGAGGTCGCCGTCGGGCACCCGGATCCGCAGCTCGAATCGCTGGCCGCGGTAGCGCATGTCCAGGAGCCGGTCCACGACGGCGTCGGCGCCCAGCTGGTCGCGTACGAGGGCGGACAGCCGCGCGAACTCCGCGGCGAGCGCGCCCACGTCGGCGAGGCCGGCCCGGTACGGGGTGAGCTCCTGGCGTTCGGTGTCGGCCACGAGCAGGCCCAGGCTGCTGAACAGTCCCGGATGCACGGGCACGATCACGGTCGAGATCCCCAGCTCGCGGGCCAGCGCGGCGGCATACAGGGGGCCCGCGCCGCCGAAGGCGACCATGGTGGCCTCCCGCGGGTCACGCCCTCGTTCGCTGGTCACCGCCTTGACCGCGGTCGTCATGCTCGACACGGCCACCTGGTACGCGCCGCGCGCGGCGCCCGCCACGTCGTCGCCGAGCTGCTCGGCCACCGCCGACAACGCCTTCGCGGCCAGCTCGGGGTGGATCGCCACCCGGCCGCCGGCCAGCGCGTCGGGGCTGAGGTAGCCGAGCGTCACGTTGGCGTCGGTCAGGGTCGGCAGCTCGCCGCCCTGGCCGTAGCAGGCGGGCCCGGGACGCGAGCCGGCGCTGACGGGCCCCACGTGCAGGGCGCCCGCCGCGTCGACGGAGATGACGCTGCCGCCGCCGGAGCCGACCTCGGCGATGTCGATCGACGGCGCCCGCACCGGGTACCCGGCGCCGGAACTGAGACCGCGGGCGCCGTTCATGCCGCCGCCGACCTCGTAGTCGGCCGAGACGAACGGCTCACCGTGCTCGATCAGGGACGCCTTCGCCGTGGTCCCGCCCATGTCGAACGCGACCACCGTGGACAGGCCCATCAGCTGGGCGAGCTTCTGCACGGCGGTCACGCCGGCCGCCGGACCGGACTCGATGATCTGCACCGGCCGTCGCGCGACGGAGGCCGCGTCGAGCAGTCCGCCGCTGGACTGCATGACCAGCAGGGGCGCGCGCACCTTCGCCGAGCGCAGCCCCGCTTCGAGCCGGGTGAGGTATCCGTGCACGGTGGGGCCGACGTAGGCGTTGACCGTGGCGGTGCTCGTGCGTTCAAACTCGTGCGGCTGTGGGGAGACGTCGACCGACGCCGTGACGTACACGCCGGGCAGTTCGGCTCGCAGCAGCGCGGCGACCCGCCGTTCCTCGTCCGGGCGTACGTAGGAGTTGATCAGGCACACGGCCACCGCTTCGATGCCGTCCGCGCGCAGGCGTCCGGCCAGGGCGCGGATCTCGTCCTCGCCGGCCGGTGGGGCGAGCCGGCCGTCGGCCGTGATCCGCTGGTCGAGTTCGTGCCGGTCGCGTCGCCGGGCGAGGGGTTCGGGCTTGGACCATGACAGGTCGTAGAGCACCGGCCGGCGCAGCCGCCCGATCTCCAGCACGTCGCGGAAGCCGCGGGTGGTGACCACCGCGGTGCGCACGCCGTTCATCGACAGGATCGCGTTGGTGGCGACGGTCGTGCCGTGCAGCATCGCGACCACGGCCTCGGGCCGGGCCCCGGCCAGGGAGAGCACGCCGGTGGTCGCCGCCACCACGCCGGCGCCGTAGTCGGGCGGGGTGGACAGCACCTTCATGGGGACGACCTCGCCGTCCGGCCCCAGCGCGATGACGTCGGTGAAGGTGCCGCCGATGTCGGCGCCGACTCGCCAGCCGGCCGGTCGAGGATCGTGACTGGGGGGCACTGGATCTCCTTCGTTCTACGGAGCGACTGGGATCACAGTACGAGTGGGTTGAGATATCAGCAATGCCTAGTTGTCATTTTTATATGAGTCAGGTGATATGACTTGCCTAGGTCGTCAGCGTGATTCCGGCTGGTCCCACCCTTGGCTGCGCGCGTCGTCCTTGGCGAGACAGAGCATGCGCAGATGGTCGCGGAGCGCGGAATGCGTGACCGCGCCCAGCCGCCCTTCCCAGGGCTGCACGGCGGAGCGGGCGTACCGCAGGTCGGAGACGGACACCAGGTGGCCGGGGCCACGTTCGGTGAACGTGGCGGCCCGCATCGCGTCGGTGAGGGTGCCGTCGGTGGCGACACGCAGCAGCACGGTCAGCCAGCCGTTCAGTTTCTCGCACTCCCCGCCGGTCAGATCGACGCCGTGGCGGCTCAGGAGCGGCCCCAACTGCGCGCCGCGCACCAGCACCTCACCGGCTTCATCGGCTTCGTCGACCGCGGACACGGCCCGCAGGTCGGTCACGAAGGCGTCGCCGAACGGCCGGGGGCCCTTGTGCCCGTCCTCGCCCCACGACCCTGTTCCCGCCAGCAGATCGGGGTCGAACCAGAACAACGACCCGCCCAGGTCGAACCGCCACGTCCAGGGCGAGAAGGGGTGTGCACCATCCGGATCCGGGAGGTGCCCCGCCTCCCGGCCCGACAGGGCGTCGGCGGTGGCCCAGTCGTTCGGGAACAGGAACTCGTCGAAGGTGTCCGAGGCGTAGTACACGCCGTACCTGGCGGCAGGGTCCACGGCCGGCCCTCCACCGAGCAGGATCTCGAACGCAGCGGCCAGCGCGGCCTCCCACTCGCTGGAGTCAGCCGCCGGGTTCGTCTCGGATGTCACGCTGAACACTCCTCATGTCATGTCACGCGGATTGTCGCAAGCTATCGGACACCCACCGCCCATGACCTACCTCTGCGCCCGTGACCGGCGGCTGAGCTGCCTGCGGTGCACCACGAGGCCGGCCAGCGTCAGCAGCGAGAGGAGGGCGAGCTGCCACCAGTTGTCCGGATTGCCGCCGAGGTCCAGGTCGGCCGCGTGGTTCACCACGTGCAGCGTGTTGGCGACGAGGAACCCGACCAGCACGACCGACAGCACGTCGCGCCACACCAGCGCGCTCAGCATCATCAGCCCGATGCCGATCTGGAAGACCCCGGCGTCGTGCAGGAAGTGCACGTGATCGGGGAAGCGGGCGAAGACCGCGAACCCCGCCGGGTCCAGGCGCATCCACACGCCGAAGCCCAGCATCGTCAGCGCGCCGACCGCCACGGCCGCCTGGACGAAGATCCTGGCAGGCCTGCTGTAGCCGTTCGTCATCGCATGTCCTCCAGTCCGTCGGGAACGCTCGGGTGCACCGGGGTCCAGCCCAGGTCGCGGGTGGCCTTGGCGTGCGAGACCCGCATCGTGGTGTCCATCAGCAGGCAGCCCAGGTACGGCACGGTCAGCCTGACCAGCCATCTCGGGATCACGACGGGACGCGGCGTGCCGTGCGCGCGGGCGACCGCGGTCAGGAAGTCGCGCCAGCTCATCGGCCGGTCGTCCACGATGTTGTACGCCTGCCCCGCGGCGCCGCGTTCCAGGGCCGCGACCGCGGCCGCCGCGGCGTCGTCCACGTGGACGAAGGAGGTGGTGCCCGTCCGGCCGCGCGGCAGCACGGGCGCCCGTTTGCGCATCAGGTCGGCGAACAGGTCGCTGAAGGCGTTCCTGCCGTAGAACATGCCGTAGCGCAGGGCGATGCCCTCGATGCCCTCGGCGGCGAACACCTGGCTCTCGGTCGCCACGCTGGAGTCGGTCACCAGGTCGGCGACGGTGCCGACGTGCACGCCGAACTCGTCGTCCTCGGTCAGCACGCGGTCGCCGTGGTCGCGGTAGCCGTACCCGGTGATCAGCGACTGGGTGACGAACCGGCGCGCGCCGACGGCCCGCGCGGCGTCCAGCAGGTGCGCGGTCCCGCGGTCGCGCAGGGCGAGGGTGGGGTCGTCGGGGCGCAGTCTGCGCGAGGCGCCGCGCAGCGCCGTGGCCTGGTGCATGACGACGTCGGCGGCGTGCCCGTCGAGCGCGCGCAGCAGCGCGTCCCGGTCGAGCACGTCGGCGACGACGGCGTGCGCGCCGCGGTCGGTGACGAGCCGCCGTCTGGCGGGATCGCGGACGACGGCGACCACCTCGTGCCCCGCCGCGGCCAGCGCCGACAGCAGCGGAATCCCGATCGCGCCGGTCGCCCCGGCCAGCAGTACCTTCATCGCCCCTGCTCCTTCGCCCGTCGCCCGTGGGGGTGTGTCACGGAGACCTCCTCAGCTGGATGGACAGCACTGCGAGGACGGGACAGCCGCTCCCGATGTGACAGACCGGGACGGGAAGGCGCGCGGGCGGTTGCCGGCCGCTACTGACCGTCCGGCTGCTCTCCGGGGCCGGAGGCGCACGAGATGATCAACGTGATGAGGTCGCGCATGGGGGTCAGCAGCTCCGGATAGGCGTCGGCGTCGAGGTCGTACAGGCGCAGGGTGCCCTTGCGCCGTACCGTCAGCAGACCCGCGTCGCGCAGGATCTTGAGGTGGTGGGAGGTGGCGGGCTGGGACAGCTCCAGGTGCGCGGCGATGTCGCCGACGCTGCGCGGGGCCGCGGACTCCAGCAGGTGGACGACGATCTCCTGCCTGCGCTCGTCCCCGAGGGCGGTGAACAGCGGCCGGGTCCGGGCGAACAGCGCGAGGACGTCCCGGGCCTCGATCGAGCCGCTCATGCGGGCAGCGAGTCGCGCACGGCGGACAGGCGGCCGACCGGCAGCGCCCTGGCGGACCCTTCGGCGATCCAGCCGTCCAGCATCAGGCGGGTCTGCGCGCTCACCTTCGTGAAGTGGGTCTCCAGGTAGCGGCGCAGGTCGAACGGGAGCAGCCGGGGCAGCACGCGCAACGCCAGGCCCACGGCCCAGGACGGAACGGGGACGGGAGCGCGCAGCCCGTGCTGGGCGCGGACCACCGCGACGGCCTCCCGGACGGCCGCGGCTGCCCCTCGCAACCGCGGGCCGGACGCGGGCAGCCGCCAGCCGGAGGACTCCAGCGCGGCGATGTAGGGGATCATCCGGGCGGCGGTCAGCTCTCCCGTGCCGGCCCGCGTCACCCGCCTGGCCCGCACGCCGCCGGCCCGCAGCGCGGCGACGACCTGCGGGGCGCGCGCTCCGGTGACGCCCGTCGCCGTACCGGGCGGCACCCAGTACGCCACCCCCGGCGCGGGGACCTCGCGCTCCAGCGGCGCCTGGTAGGCCAGCAGCGTCGGGGCCACCTGGACGATCTGCTCCTGCGGCCAGACGCCGGCCAGGGTGCGCAGATCGCCCGGGTCCTGGCCGATGGTGACCACCGTCGCCGTGCCGGTCACCGCACGCAGCGCGCCCGTCCAGTCGCCGCGCAGCGCCGGGGAGTCCACGCAGAGCCACACCATGTCCCACTGTTCGCGGGGCGGCTCGCTGCGCACCTCGTACGGCGTGATCCGCTCGGTCACCGGCGCCCGCCCCCGCCTGAGCCGGTACACCGGAGCCCCTTCCCAGCCCTCCCGGCCCGGCCGGACGAGATAGCTGACCCGGGCCCCGCCCGCGGCCAGCCACGCCCCGAAGACCTGCCCCAGCGCGCCGGCACCGACAATCAGCACCTTCGTCATCACTGCTCCATACATCTAAATATTTGGATATACGGAACACTACCACCGGAGAGATCTCCGGCGCGCGCGACGTCTTTCCGCGCCGCGGACACCTTGACAGCGGGCCCCGGGCTGCCGATGATCGAGGCGCTATACCGATTTATCTCCAGCCCCCATGCAGCCTCGCGAGAACGAGTGGACTGGACTTAACCGATATAGCAAACCATCCCCCATGCCCTGAGGAGTCGATCGTGAGTTCACCGCTCATGCGCAGAAGGACCCTGCTGGCAGCGCTGGCCGCGACCGCCGCAGGTGCCGCGTTACCCACCGCGGCACACGCCGAGCGCCGCGCGGCCGCCAAGACCGGCCCGCTCTCGGTGGTCTACATCGAGGTCAACAGCGAGAGCATGACCAACGTCGCGAAGTACACGCTCGCCCGAGGCGGCGCGCAGGTGTTCGACATCGCGGTCATCTTCGCCGCCAACATCAACTACGACGGCACCAAGGCCTACCTCCACTGCAACGAGAACGTGCAGCGGGTGCTCGACAACGTGGCGACCGAGGTCCGCCCGCTGCAGCAGAAGGGCATCAAGGTCCTGCTGTCGATCCTCGGCAACCACCAGGGCGCCGGCTTCGCGAACTTCCCGTCCCGGCAGGCCGCCGACGCGTTCGCCCAGGAACTGGCCGACGTGGTGACGACGTACGGGCTCGACGGCATCGACTTCGACGACGAGTACGTCGAGTACGGCAGGAACGGCACCGGCCAGCCGAACGACTTCTCCTTCGTCTACCTGGTCCAGGCCCTGCGCCAGAAGCTGCCGAACAAGCTCATCACGCTGTACGACATCGGCCCGGCCGCCGACCGCCTGTCCTACAACGGCGTCAGCATCAACAACACCTTCGACTACGCCTGGAACCCCTGGTACGGCACCTGGTCCGTGCCGAACGGCCCGACCTCCAGGTCCCGCCTGTCGCCGGCCGCCGTGTCGTTCACCGGCACCAGCTCGTCCACCGCCGCCTCCCTGGCCCGCCGTACGGTCAGCGAGGGGTACGGCGTCTTCCTCACCTACAACCTCACCTCGGCGAACACCGCCTCCTACATCTCGGCCTTCACCAGCAAGCTGTACGGCAGCTCCGCCGTCTACACCCCCTGACGCCTCCGCCCTGAACGCACGTGAGGGGCGCCCGGGACGGGCGCCCCTCACCGGGAACGTGCGGTCAGCGGCCGAGCCGCAGGGTGACCAGCTCGAACGGCCGCAACGTCACCGGGATCGACCGGCCGGGCCGCTCGGGCTCGGCCAGCGGGCGCTCCAGCAGGTCGGTCACGGTCACCGAGGTGACGGGGAAGCCGGCCGTGAGCGTGGCCGCCGCCCGGCCGCCGCGCGACTCGTGGAAGCGCACCACGACGTCGCCGCTGCCGTCGTCGGCCAGCTTGACGGCGGTGATCACGACCGCGTCGTCGTCCACCGTGACCAGCGGTTCTACCTCGGCGGCGCCGGACAGCACCCGCTCGGGCAGGTTGAGGAACCAGCCCTCGCGCACCGCGTCGCCGATCGTCGCGCCGGGCAGCAGCGCGTGCCGGAAGGTGTGCCTGCCCTGGTCGGTCTCGGGGTCGGGGAAGCGGGGGGCGCGCAGCAGCGACACCCGCAGGGTCGTGGTGGTGCCGCCGTCCGCGCGCACGGTCCGGGTCACGTCGTGGCCGTAGGTGGAGTCGTTGACCACGGCCACGCCCCAGCCGGGCTCCTCCAGGTGCACGAACTTGTGGTTGCACGCCTCGAACTTGGCCGCCTCCCAGCTCGTGTTGGTGTGGGTGGCGCGGTAGGCGTGGCCGTACTGGCTCTCGGAGGCGTAGCGCTCGGCGCGCACGTCGAGGGGGAAGGCCAGTTTGAGGAACTTCTCCGTCTCGTGCCAGTCGACCTCGGTGGCGATGTCGACCCGCCGCCCGTCCAGCGAGATCACCTGCGTGACGGACGACCCGCCGAACGAGCGGGTGACGCGGACCGAGCCGGGCCGCTCGCCGGCCGTCACCTCGTCGGCGGCGGTGAGGTCGGCGACGGTGTTGCGGTAGAACTCGTCCACGTCCCAGGCGTCCCACATGTTGGGGAAGTCCTGGTGCAGCTGGAGCAGGTTGGCGGCCTGGCCGGGGGGCAGGCTCTCGCGCCGGGCCCGCAGGTCGTAGGCGGAGACGATCAGGCCGCGGCCGTCCACCTCGACCCGGAGCAGGCCGTTGTGCAGCACGAAGCCGCCGCCCTCGCGGGGTTCCCTGCTCGTCGGGGCCCCCGGTACGGCCGGGGCCGCGCCGCCGGCCGGCACGCCGTTGCGGGCGTGCGGGGCCGCGTTGAAGACCAGCTCGTGGGGGCCCTCTCCGGCCAGGGCCCGCTGGGCGTCGTCGATCAGGCCGGTCAGCTCCTCGGCCAGCGCCGCGTAGGTGGCCCTGGCCTCGCGGTGCACCCAGGCGATCGACGAGCCGGGCAGGATGTCGTGGAACTGGTGCAGCAGCACCGTCTTCCAGATGCGGTCGAGCTGCTCGTACGGGTAGGGCGCGCCGGCCCGTACGGCGGCCGTGGCGGCCCACAGCTCGGCCTCGCGCAACAGCGACTCGCTGCGCCGGTTGCCCTGCTTGGTCTTGGCCTGGCTGGTCAGCGTGGCGCGGTGCAGCTCCAGGTAGAGCTCGCCCACCCAGACCGGCGGGTCGGGGTACTCGGCCTCGGCCTTGGCGAAGAAGGCGGCGGGGGTCTCCCAGGTGACGGTGGCCGAGCCCTCCAGGTCGCGCAGCCGGGCGGCCTTGGCCACCATCTCGCGGGTGGTGCCGCCGCCGCCGTCGCCCCAGCCGGTGGGGGCCAGCGAGTGCCGGGCGACGCCTTTGTCCTTGAAGTTGCGGGCCGCGTGCGCGATCTCCCGGCCGTTCATCGAGCAGTTGTAGGTGTCGACCGGCGGGAAGTGCGTGAACACCCGCGTCCCGTCGATGCCCTCCCACAGGAACGTGTGGTGCGGGAACGTGTTCGTCCGGCTCCACGAGATCTTCTGCGTGAGCAGCCGCTTCGAGCCCGCCGCCTTGATGATCTGCGGCAGCCCGGCCGCGAACCCGAACGTGTCGGGCAGCCACACCTCCTCGTTGTCGACGCCGAACTCGTCGATGAAGAAGCGTTTGCCGTGCACGAACTGGCGGGCCATGGCCTCGGAGCCGGGCATGTTCGTGTCGGACTCCACCCACATGCCGCCGGTCGGGACGAACCGCCCGGCCGCCACGGCCTTGGTCACCTTGGCCCACACCTCGGGCCGGTGCTCCTTGATCCACGCCCACTGCTGGGCCTGCGACATCGCGAACACGAACTCCGGCTCGTCGGCCAGCAGCGCCGTCATGTTGGAGGCCGTACGGGCGACCTTGCGGACGGTCTCGCGCAGCGGCCAGAGCCAGGCCGAGTCGATGTGGGCGTGCCCGACCGCGCTGATCCGGTGCGCCGAGGGCACGGCGGGCGCGGACAGCACGCCGGCCAGCTCGGCGCGGGCCGCCCCGGCGGTGGCGTTGACGTCCTGGAGGTCGATCGCGTCCAGGGCGCGGTCGATGGCCCGGGTGAGCTCCGCGCGGCGGCCGCTGTCGGCGGGCAGCTCGTGCATCAGCTCCCCGGCCACCTCCAGGTCGAGGATCAGGTTCCACACCGTCTCGTCGAACACGGCCAGGTCCATGCGCGCCAGCCGGTACTGCGGCTCGCTGCCCGCCGTCTCCTTGTCGCCGAGCAACGTGGGCACGAACGGCTTGTAGTCCAGCACGACCGGGTTGGAGGCCGCCTCGATCCGCAGCTCGACCTGCTCGCCGCCGGCCACCGGCGCGCCGACGCGCACCCACTGGTTACGCGGGTTGAGCCCCTTCACGGGCGTGCCGTCGGGCAGGTAGACCAGGCCCTCGCACTGGAAGCCGGGCATGTTCTCGTCGAAGCCGAGGTCGAGCACCGCCTCGACGGTCCGGCCCGCCCAGGCGGGCGGGACGGTGCCGGTCACCGTGAACCAGCTCGTCGCCCACGGCGCGCCCCAGGCCGCGCCGACCGCGATCGGCTCGGTCGGGGCCGCCAGCCCTTCGGCGACGGGTACGGGCTCGCCCGGCGCGGTCCAGACGCGCACGTCCATCGGCACGGACTCGGGATAGACGGCCGGGCGCAGACGTTCGTCCAGCACGCGCTTGAGGCGGGCTTCGACCAGGGTGCGGTCGTCATGCATGGAGAGAGACTCCTCGTTCTCGGAACCGGCTCAGCCCTTGATCGCGCCCTCGGCGACGCCCCGGAAGAAGAAGCGCTGCAGCGAGGCGAACAGGAGCACGATGGGCAGGAAGGAGATCATTGTCCCAGCGGCGATGAGACGGGGGTTGGCGCTGAACGTGCCGTTGAGGTACTGCAGTCCGACGGTCAGCGTGAAGTTCTTCGGGTCGTTGAGCACGATGAGCGGCCACAGGAAGTCGTCCCATGCGCCGATGAACGCGAAGATCGTGATCACGCTCAGCATGCCGCGCACGTTCGGCAGCCCGAGCCGGACGAGCCGCTGCCAGGGGGTCGCCCCGTCGATGACCGCCGCCTCGTCCATCTCCTTGGGGATGGCCTGGAAGGCGGTGCGCATCAGCAGCACGTTCAGCATGCCGATCGCGCCGGGCAGCGCCACGCCGAGCAGCGTGTCGGCCAGGCCCATGCCGCGCACGGTGACGTACTGGGAGACGATCGTCACCTCGCCCGGCAGCACGAGCGTGGACAGGAACAGCACCAGGAGCAGCTTGGCGCCCCGGAACTCCAGCCTGGCCAGCGCGAACCCGGCCAGCGTCGCGCCGACCGCGTTGCCGCCCACCACGATGACCGCCACGATCACCGAGTTGAGCGCGTACGTCCACACGGGGATGGTGTCCGCGACGCGCGCGTAGTTCTCCAGCGTCGGCTGGTGCGGGACGAAGCTGGGGGTCTGTGCGAAGACGTCCTCGAACGGGCCCTTCAGCGAGGTGGACAACTGCCACAGGAACGGCAGGATGGTGATCGCCAGGACGAGCAGCAGCAGCGCGTACCGCAGGACCAGCTCCCCCGGCCTGGTGGCGCCGAACCCGCCCCGGCCCCGGCGGCGGCCGCCGTGCCGCCCCGGGCGGGCCACCGCGGCGGCGGGTCGCGGGCTCGCCTTCATAGCGGCCATGTCAGTCCGCCTTCCTGTTGAGCCGGGTCAGCAGGAGCATCGGGCCGATCGTGATGACGAAGAGCAGGATGCTCAGCGCCGAGGCGTAGCCGAAGTGGCCGTAGAAGCCGCGGCTGTACATCTGGATCAGCATGACCAGCGACATCGCCCGCCCGCCCGGACCGCCGGTGCCGTTGGACAGCACGAACAGCTCGGAGAACACGCGCAGGGCCGACACCGAGACCAGCACCGACACCAGCAACATCGTGTTGCGCACGCCGGGCACCGTCACGCTCCAGAACCGGCGCACGGCCCCCGCCCCGTCCACGGCCGCGGCCTCGTGCAGTTCGCGCCGCACGTTCCCGAGCGCCGACAGGTAGATGATCATGTAGTAGCCCAGCCCCTTCCACACCGTCAGGGTGATGGCGCTGAGGACCAGCAGCCACCGGTCGGTCAGGAACGGCAGCGGCCCCTGCAGCACGCCCATCGCCTGCATGAGCCCGTTGATCAGGCCCCGGTCGCTCAGCAGCCAGCTCCAGATCAGCGCGACCACGACGGCGGAGGCGACGACCGGCGTGTAGAAGGCGGTGCGGAAGAACGTGATGCCGGGGATCTTCTTCTCCACCAGGATCGCCAGCAGCAGCGGCAGCAGGGTGAGCACCGGCAGGCAGACCAGCATGAACACGACGCTGTTGAGCAGCGCGTCGCCCAGCTGGTCGTCGTCGAGCATGCGGCCGAAGTTGGCCAGCCCGGTGAAGTGCCCGCCGCTGAGCGGCTTGGCGTTGGTGAAGGCCAGCACCAGCGTGTTCAGCGAGGGCCAGACGTTGAAGACGAGCAGCCACAACGCGGCGGGCGCCACCAGCAGCCAGGGGGTGAGCCGGCGGCGGAGGGCGCCCTGTGCGGGGATCGCGGGGGTGATCACTGGTTGAGCAGCTCGTTGCACTTGGCGACCGCGGCGTCCAGCGCCTCCTTGGCGGAGACCTCGCCGTTGAGCGCGAGGGCGATCTGCTGGCGGATGAACTTGCTCATCGCCTCGGTCACCTCGACCGGCTGCAGCACCTTGGCGCTGGCCAGCGACTTGAAGGCGATGACCTTGGCGTCGCCGGCGTTGGTGCCGTCGCTCCGGGTGAAGAACGGGTCGCCGGCCGAGGCCTTGGTGCTGGGGAAGACGCTGACCTCGTGCGCGAACGCCGCCTGGTTCTCGGCGCTGGTCACCCAGCGGGCCAGCGCGATCGCCGCGGCCGGGTTCTTGCTCTTCTTCGACACCGACAGGCCCTGCACGTACAGCGGCGGGGTGCCCATCGCGGTCGAGGGCACGACCTTGGGCGCGAGCGAGGGGTTGTCGGTCTTGACGGCGATGATGTGGTTGGCGCCGGCCGTCGTCCAGGCCACGGTGCCCTCGTTGAACAGCTTGGCGTTGCCCGCGTAGGTGTCGGTCAGCACGTCGCGCGGCAGTAAGCCCTCCTTGAAGGCGGCCCGGTACTTCTCGATCACCGCGACGGCCTCGGGGGTGTTGAAGACGAAGCTCTTGCCGTCGTCGGACAGCAGTTTCACGCCCGCCTGCGCCAGGTCGCCCAGCTCGGGGCGGCGGCTCATCAGGTAGGTCTTGCCGCCGGACTTCTCCTTGTACGTCCTGGCCTGCTCGACCAGCTCGTCGAACGTCGTCGGCGGCTTGGCCGCGTCGAGTCCGTTCTTCTTCATCAACTCGGAGTTCCAGTAGTTGACGTCGGTGTTGAGGTACCAGGGGTAACCGTAGGTGCCGGGGTAGCCGCGGAAGGTGTAGGCGTCGATGCCGCCCGCGACGTACTCGTCGGCGAGCTTGGGGTCGGCGGCGGCGACGTCGAGCAGCATGCCCTGCTGGACCAGGGGCCTGGCGAAGTCCGGGGGCAGGTTGGTGACGTCGGGGAGTGTTCCGGAGGCGGCCTGGTTCAGTACCTTCTCGGAGTAGGCGTCCGCCGGCTGGTCGAGCCATTCGACCTTCGTGCCGGGGTACTTCTTCTCGAAGGCGGCGATGACGCCCTCGACGTACGCCGTGAACTTGGGCTTCAGGGCCCACGTCTGGAGGCTGACAGTGCCCTTCACCTCTCCCGTGGCCGCCGCGGTCGGGGCGGCGGCTCCCGGCTCGGCGGACCCGCCGAGGCCGCAGCCCGAGACGACCATGACGGCTGCCACCGCCGGGCCCGTCCAGTACCTACGCATGGCGCTCTCCTTGGTTACTAAATCGCTCTAGTTGCGGGACTATTCACCTGGCTAGACTCGTGTGTCAATAGCTGAGACGAATTCGTGAAGGAGCAGTGGTGCGCCGACCGACGATCACCGACATCGCCGAGCGGGTCGGGGTTTCCAAGGGCGCGGTGTCCTTCGCGCTCAACGGCCGCCCGGGGGTCGGAGAGGCCACCCGCGCGCGAATCCTGCAGGTCGCCAAGGAGATGAACTGGCGTCCGCACAGCGCCGCCCGGGCCCTGGGCGGGGCGCGCGCGGAGGCGGTGGGCCTGGTCATCGCCCGCCCCGCCAGCGCACTCGGCGTGGAGCCGTTCTTCGCCCAGTTACTGTCCGGCCTGCAGTCGGGGCTGTCGGCCCAGGCCGTCGCGCTGCAACTGCTGATCGTGGAGGACGCCGAGGCCGAGATGGAGATCTACCGCGAGTGGACCTCCGCCCACCGGGTCGACGGCTTCGTCATGGTGGACCTCATGGTCCGCGACCCGCGCATCGCGGTGCTGGAGGAGCTGGGCGTGCCCGCCGTCGTCCTGGGCGGGCCGGGCCGGCACGGGTCGTTGTCGAGCGTCTGGGCCGACGACCGGGAGGCCATGTTGTCGATCGTGGACTACCTGGCCGCGCTCGGTCACCGCAGGATCGCGCACGTCGCGGGCCTGCCGGCGTTCCGGCACACCCAGCGGCGCGCCCGCGCGCTGCGCGACCGGGCGGGGCGGCTGGCCCTGGAGGAGGCGGTGTCGGTGCACACCGACTTCAGCGACTCCGAGGGCGCCGCCGCGACGCGCGCGCTGCTGTCGCGGCCCCGCCGGCCCACCGCCATCGTCTACGACAGCGACGTGATGGCCCTGGCCGGGCTGGGGGTGGCCGGCGAGATGGGGGTGAAGGTGCCCGACGACCTGTCCATCGTGGCCTTCGACGACTCGGTGCTCACGCGGATCACCCACCCCGCGATCACCGCGCTCTCCCGCGACACCTTCGCCTTCGGCAAGCGGCTGGCCGAGGTGATGCTGGAGGTCATCGCCGACCCTGAACAGCGCAAGGACGTCAAGACCGAGACCCCCCGGCTGACGGTCCGGGAGAGCACGGCGGCTCCGGGGGCTTGGCAGGGCGACTAAATCGCTTTAGGCTCCGCCGGGAGATCGTACGACCCCCGGAGGACGCGTGCCCCTGCTCGACCCCCTTCGCCACGGCGCCAACTACGTGCCCTCCGCCGGCTGGTTCCACAGCTGGCTCGACCTGTCGCTCGACGCGGTCCGCCGCGACTTCGAGGACCTGGCCTCGATCGGCCTGGACCACGTGCGCGTGTTCCCGATCTGGCCGTGGATCCAGCCCAACCCGGGGCTGGTCCGGCAGCGCGGCGTGGCGGACCTGCTGGCGGTGATCGACGTCGCGGCCGAGTTCGGCCTGTCCGTCGCCGTGGACCTGCTCCAGGGGCACCTGTCCAGCTTCGACTTCCTGCCCTCCTGGGTGCTCACCTGGCACCGGCGCAGCCTGTTCACCGACCGCGGCGCGCGCGACGCCATCGCCGCCTACGCCGACCGGCTCGCCCGCGCCGTCGCCACCCGCGGCAACGTGTTCGCCGTCACGCTCGGCAACGAGGTCAACAACCTCTACCCCAGCAACGCCACCACCCCAGAGGCGTCCACGGCGTGGGCCGCCGAGCTGATCGACGTCGTGCGTGCGGCCGCGCCCGGCCTGCTCGCCCTCCACTCCCTGTACGACGCCACCTGGTACGACCCGAAGCACCCCTTCCACCCCGCCGACAACGTGGACCTGGGCGACCTGACCACGGTGCACTCCTGGGTGTTCAACGGCGTCTCCGCGATCGACGGCCCGCTCGGCCCGGCCACCGTCTCGCACGCCGACTACCTGGTCGAGCTGGCCGCGGCCACCTCGCTCGACCCGGCCAGGCCCGTCTGGCTGCAGGAGATCGGGGTGCCCAGGCCGGACGTGCCCGAGGCCGCGACCGCCGAGTTCGTCCGCCGCACGCTCGACGCGGTGACCGTCAACCCCGCCCTGTGGGGTGTCACCTGGTGGTGCTCCCACGACCTGGACCGTTCCCTCTCCGACTTCCCCGAGCGGGAGTACGAGCTGGGCCTGTTCACCGTGGACCACCGTCCCAAGCCGGCGGCCAAGGAGCTCGCCGCAATCATCGGCGAGCGCCGCGGCCGTGCCGAGGCGAGCCGTCCGGCCCTGCGGTGCGACGTGGACCTGCGGACCGAGCCCGGACGCCGGGCCGAGGTCGCGCCGGGCAGCGCCTTCCACGCCGCATGGGTCCGGCTGCGCCAGGCCGGGCCCGTGGCCATCGTCGCCGGCGACCGCGCCGACGACCCCGCCCACCTCGCGACCCGGCGCATCGGCACCGTCCTCACCCCGGAGTGAACGGCGGGCCGACCGCGTGATCATCGATTTCCTGAAGGGAAGACCGTGTCAGTCGCCATCGTCTCCGTGGAGTCCACGGACCTGTTCACGGGCACCGAGGACGCCCCGCGCCAGCTGCTGCGCGTGACGCTCGACGGCCCGCCGGCCCGGGTCGCCGTCACCGGCCCGGGCGTGTCCGGGGAGGCGGAGGGCGCGGGCGAGGTCGAGGTCCCGCTGGAGATCGCCGACCCGGTCCCGGGGGCCGAGCTGCCGGTCGTGGTGACGGCGGGCGGCGCGCGGGCCGAGGCCGTGGTGGTCGTGGCCGAGCCCGGCTGGACGATGTTCCTGGTCTCCCACTTCCACTACGACCCGGTGTGGTGGAACACGCAGGCGGCCTACACCTCGCCGTGGGAGCTGCTGTCCGGGGACGCCACCACCCGCCCGCTGTGGGAGCGCAACGGGTTCGCGCTGGTGGAGGCGCACCTGGACCTGGCGCTGCGCGACCCCGTCTACAAGTTCGTGCTGGCCGAGATCGACTATCTCAAGCCGTACTTCGACGTCCGTCCCGAGCGCCGGGCCGACCTGCGGCTGCTGATGGAGCGCGGGCAGGTCGAGCTGGTCGGGGGGACGTACAACGAGCCCAACACCAACCTCACCGGCGCCGAGGTCACGATCAGGAACATCGTGTACGGCATCGGCTACCAGCGCGACATCCTCGGCGGGGACCCGGCGACGGCGTGGCAGCTCGACGCGTTCGGGCACGACCCGCAGTTCCCCGGATACCTCGCCGCGGCGGGGCTGACCGGCAGCGCGTGGGCGCGCGGGCCCTTCCACCAGTGGGGGCCGATCCAGAAGAACTTCGGCGAGGCCAAGGACGACGCCCGGGTGATGCAGTTCCCGAGCGAGTTCGAGTGGATCGCCCCGTCGGGGCTCGGCGTGCTGACGCACTTCATGCCGCACCACTACTCGGCCGGCTGGTGGATGGACTCCGCCGCCGACCTGGCGAGCGCCGAGCACGCCGTGTACGAGCTGTACCGCAAGCTCAAGCCGGTCGGGGCGACGCGGAACCTGCTGCTGCCCGTGGGCACCGACTACACCCCGCCCAACAAGTGGGTCACCGAGATCCACCGTTCCTGGAACGCCCGCTACGTCTGGCCGCGCTTCGTCTGCGCCACCCCGCGCGACTTCCTCGACGCGGTCCGGGCCGAGCTGGCGGCCACCGGACGCCGTCCCAGCCCGCAGACCCGCGACATGAACCCGGTCTACACCGGCAAGGACGTCTCCTACATCGACACCAAGCAGGCGCAGCGGGCGGGCGAGGTGGCCGCCGTGGACGCGGAGAAGCTGGCCACCCTGGCCGCGCTCGAAGGGCTCGGGACCTACCCCGAGGCCGCGCTGGACAAGGTGTGGCGGCAGCTGGCCTACGGGGCACACCACGACGCGATCACCGGCAGCGAGTCCGACCAGGTCTACCTGGACCTGTTGTCCGGCTGGCGCGAGGCGTACGACCTGGCCGGCGCGGTGCGCGACGTGTCGCTCGCCTCGCTCGTCGCGCGCGTGGACACCGGCGGCGAAGGCGTCGCGGTCGTCGTCGCGAACACGTTGTCGTTCGACCGGTCGGCGCCGGTGGCCGTACGGCTGCCCGCCGGGCTCGACGGCGGACGGGTGCTCGACGACGCCGGCGTGGACGTGCCGTGCGTCGTGGACCGGGGGACCCTGCGTTTCCTGGCCGAGGACGTGCCCGCCACCGGGTGGCGCACCTGGCGTCTCCTGCCGGGATCGTCCCGGCCCGGTGCGGCGGCCGCATGGATCTCCGCGCCCGGCGTGACCGTCGAGAACGCCCGTTACCGCGTCACCGCCGACCCCGGCCGCGGCGGCTGCCTGTCGGCCGTCCTGGACAAGAAGGCGGGGCGCGAGCTGCTCCGGCCCGGCTGCGTCGGCAACGAGCTGCGGGTCTACGAGGAGTACCCCGCCCATCCCGACTTCGGCGAGGGCCCCTGGCACCTGGTGCCCAAGGGCCCGGTCGTCGGCGCGGCGCAGGGCGCGGCCGAGGTGCGGCGCGAGACCTGCCCGCTCGGCGAGCGCCTGGTGATCACCGGCACGGTGGACGGCATCGGCTACGAGCAGACCGTCACCCTCTGGGACGGCGTGGACCACGTGGACCTGACCACCCGCGTCCTGGACTACCGCGGCGCGGACCGGCTGCTGCGGCTCAGCTTCCCCGCCGATCTGCCCGGCGCGCTGCCGGTGAGCGAGGTGGCCGGGGCCGTGGTCGGACGCGGGTTCGCCCTGCCCGACGTGGACGCCGCCGAGGCGCCGTGGACCCTCGACAACCCCGCCAACACCTGGTTCGGCCTGGGCTCCACCGCCCGCGTCGCCCTCGCCGGCCCGGACGGCCGGCCGCTGGGCGAGCGGGCGCTCGGCGTGGCGGAGGTGGTCGTGCCCGGCCCGGACGACGCCGCCGGCGTGCGCGACCTGCTGGTGGCGCTGGTCAGGGCCGGGGTCACCGCGACCACGGCCGGGGCGGACTGGTCCAGGTACGGCTGGCTCGACGTCGACTCCAACCTGCCCGACTTCCGCGTCATGGTCGGCGGCCCGCGGGAGAACGACGCGGTGCGCGAGCTGCTGGAACGCGCGGGCCCTGCCTATGCCGAGGTCCTGGAGCGGGACGGGCGCGTCTGGGTGCCCGCCGCCCGGCCGCTGCGCGAGGTCTGGCGGCCCAACGCGGACCTGCGTGACCTGCGGGCGCTGCCCGCCCTGGTCACCACCGATCCCGCCGCACTGACCGCCGACCTCGCCGACGCCCGCGTGAGCTCCGCCTGCCCCGGCGAGGTCCCGGAGTCCGAGCTGCTCACCGGCCACACCGTCGCGCTGCTCACCTACGGCCTGCCGGGGTTCGCCGTCGATCCGGCCGGCACGCTGCACCTGTCGCTGATGCGCTCGTGCACCGGGTGGCCGTCCGGGGTGTGGATCGACCCGCCCCGCCGTACGCTGCCCGACGGAGCGGGCTTCCAGCTCATGCACTGGACCCACGAGTTCCGTTACGCGCTGGTCTCCGGCGAGGGCGACTGGCGCACGCTGACGCTGCCCGCCCGGGGGCAGGAGTTCAACCATCCGCTGTACGCCGTGATCGCCGAGCCGCACGGGGGCCCGCTGCCGCCGACCCGGTCGTACCTGAAGGTCGAGCCCGCCCGCGAGGTGCTGGTCGGCACCCTCAAGCCGACCGGCAACCCGACCGCGCACGGGTCGGCCGCCGCGGCGGACCCGGCCGCGGGGGTGACCGTGCGGCTGATGGAGTCCACCGGGCTCGGCCGCGACGCCGTCCTCTCCGGTGTGCTCACCCTCCGCGAGACGCACCGCGCCGACCTGCTCGAACGGCGGCGCGGACCCGTCCAGGGGGCTGTCGCGCTGACCGGCGCCGAGGTCGCCACCGTGATCGGCCTGCCCTCCCTGCCGACCGGACCCGTCCTGCCGCCGAAAGGCTCGGCCCGCGGCGGTGCGGTGCTCGGGCCTGCGGGTGGGTCGCCGCGCGGCGGTGCGGTGCTGGGGCCGGTGGCCGAGGTGGCTCAGCCGGTGCATGCGCGGTACTGGCTGCACAACCGGGGGCCGGCGCCGATGGGCTACCTGCCGGTGAGCGTCACGGCGTCGCCGGGCCTGGTGCGGACCGGGGGCGAGCCCGCCGAGCTGACGGTGGTGCTCTCCTCGCACCTGCTCGACGCCGACGTGGAAGGAGCCGTGGAGATCCTCGTCCCCGAGGGCTGGACGGCCGGTGTGACGCGGCGCCCGTACCGGCTGGCGGCGGGCGGGCACGTACGGTTCCCGGTCACGGTGACCCCTCCCCCGGGCGTCGGGCCCGGCCTGTACTTCGTCGCCGCCCGGATCCGGCACGACGGCCAGACCGTCGAGGACGTGGTCACCGTCGCCGTCGGCGACCTGCCCGGCGTGCTGCCCGTGCCCGGTGAGATCCCGGAGGAGTGGGTGGCCGCGCAGGGCAGCAAGGACCGTCCCGGCCGCGACACCGGGCTGTCGGTGGAGGTGACCACGCCATCGGTGCGCGTCGCCCCCGGCGGGCGGGCCGTGCTGGGGCTGGCGCTGCACAACCGCACGAACGGCGAGATCCGGGGCGAGCTGCAGGTCGTCTCGCCCTGGGGCACGTGGGACCTGATCGCCGCCCCGGTCCGCGGGTTCGTCCTGGCGGCCGGCGAGCGCACGGTCGCCGAGTTCGAGGTGTCGGCACCCCGCGACGCCGCCTCCGGCTCCGCATGGGCCCTGGGCAAGGTCATGTGGTTCGGCCGCTGCCAGTACGCGCCGACCGTCGAACTGCTGGTGACCCCGTGACCCGCTCCCCCCGCCCCGACCATCCCCGGTGCGATTCTGAGACCTCCGCGCATGAGGCCGGCCATCCGGACTTCGCCCATGCGCCCGTCACCGGCGAGCCGGTGGCGGCCGGTGTGGGGCCGGTGCTCGGGTGGCTCGACGGCTGCCCGCTCCCCCGCTTCGAGCTGGACCGGCGGCTCGCAGCCCTGCGGGCCGGCCCGAGGTCCGCGGCGCTTCCGGCACCGGGCACGGCCGAGGACCGGCAGCTCACGCGCTGGGTGGCCCAGGTGGTGCTGACCGAGCACCTGTGCGCCGCCGAGGCCACAGCCCGCGGACTGCCCCTGGACAAGCCCCCACCACCCCGCCCCGACCGGTCCCCCACCGACGCGCTCGCGGCACGGCCCGGCCAGCCCGCCAACGCCCCTGCGGTACGGCTCGATCAGCGGGCGGCTGTTGAGTTGGGGTCGATCGTTGCGGCGGCCTACGAGGGCAGCGCCGCCGTCCGGGCCGTCTACGAGGCCGTCACCGCCGGCGTCACCGTCTCGGCGTCTGAGGTAGCCGGGTACCGGGAGGCCACCGCGCGACCGCCCGCCGGACCGACATGGCGGCTACGCACCCCGGACGGCGAGTTCGACGCCGAACCGGGTTCGCTGCCCGTCGCCCTGGCCGAGGCCCTGGCCGCCGCCGCACCGGGCCGGACGGTGACCGCCGGCCCTTGGACCGCCACCCTCGTCGCCTGTCACGACCCCGCCCCGGACCGGGACGCACCCGCCGACGGCCTTCTCGACTCCGCGCGCAGGGTGGCGTTCGTACGCTGGCTCGACCACGCCCGCGCCCACCGGCTGCGACTGGTGCCGGGCCTCGAACACCCCGGCGACCCCGCACAACCCGACAACCACCACCGCCACTGACCCAACCGGACCCGGCCCGTTCACATCCCTCGCCCTCGACCAGGCGGCGGCACCCCGCGACCCGGCCGGCCGTTCACGTGCTCGCCGCCCGTACCGAGAAGCTCAGCCCAGTTTCCCGGAGCCTTGGGCGCTGCGGCGCGCTTCGAGGGCGTCCAGGATCAGGTCCAGGCCGTAGCCGAACTCGCTGGTGTGGTCGTAGCCCGGCCGCAGGGCGTGGTCGCGGATCATCTCGGCGAGGTACGGCAACTCCTTCTCCGGCAACTGCCGGAGGATGTCACCGGCCACGTCCTCGACATCGTCAGGCGTCGCCATCGGCAGGTTCGCCTCCTGCAGGACGAACCCCGAGACGTAGCTGTCGATCAGCGACACGGCGTGCGCGGCCATCGGCAGCGTGAACCCCGCCTCCCGCAGGACGCCCAGGACGGCGTCGTGGTGGCGCAGCGTCGCCGGCCCCGGATCGCGGCGGGAGTCCATCAGGCCGAGGGCCCAGCTGTGCCGCGACAACACCGTGCGGGCGGAGACGGCTCGCGTACGGATCGCATCGCGCCAATCGTCACATCCGGCACCCGGCAACTCGATCGCCGCGAACACCATGTCGACCACGCCGTCGAGGATCGCGTCCTTGTTGGGCACGTGGTGGTAGAGCGACATGGCCTCCACGCCCAGTTCCTGGGCCACCCGGCGCATCGTGATCGCCTCCGCGCCGCCCCGGTCCGCGACCCGGATCGCGGCTTCCAGGACGAGGACTCTGCTGAGCGGTTGCGACGGCATGACGGCTCCGGTGAGGACGGGTTGACAGCCTTACGAGCGTAAGCCAACCTTACACCCGTAAGCGGCCTTACGACCGTAAGGCTGTCCTGGCGCTTGACGGAGCTCGCAGAAGGAGATTTCCATGCCGATGCCGAAGTGGTGGGGGCACGTGAACAAGAAGGTGTTCAACCCCCGCGCGATAACCGGCGGCAAATGGCCGGTGCTGATTCACGTCGGCCGCGTTTCCGGCGCCACGTACCGCACGCCGCTCGACGCGCATCCCGTCGACGGCGGTTACCTGTTCGTGCTGGTTTATGGATCGCGTTCGGACTGGGTGCAGAACGTCCTGGCGGCGGGGAACGCGCGGCTCCGCGTCGGCGGGAGGGAGGTGGAACTCACCGCCCCCCGCCTTGTCGGGGAGGACGAGGCGTTCCAGGCCCTCCCCGAGAAAGTGGCACGCCCACCGAAGCTGCTCCGCATCACCGAGTTCCTGCGCATGGACCTGCTCACCGGCTGACCGCCACGACGATCTCGGGACAAGAATCGTGCACACGAACAGGCGGGCAACCGCAATTGCCGGCACGCTGGTCATCCTTGGCATGATCGCCGGCGCGCTGAGCGTCGTTCCCGCTGTCGATGAACCACGCCGTCTCGCTCTCGTCTCCGCACACGAGGGCCAGGTCCTCCTCGGCGCAGTCGCTCAGTCCATCATGATCCCCGCCTATGTCGGGTTCGCGCTGTTGCTGTATCCGATGGTGCGGGCGCAGAACGAAGCACTCAGCCTGGGTTTCCTCGGGTTCAGGCTGATCGCGGCGACGTTCCACTTCGTCGGCGTCATCATCCTGCCCTTGTTCCTCGTCCTGGGCCAGGAGCTCACCCAGGCCGACGCTGCCGCCGCACCCGGCATCAAGGCCGCAGGAGAATTACTGCGGACGGCGCGCGATCTGGTCAATCACGTCGCATTGATCATCTCGCTGAGCCTTGGAGATCTCCTGTTGTTCCGCATTCTGTGGCGGTCGAGATCGATCCCTCGATGGTTGTCCGGGTGGGGACTCCTGGCGATCGCGGCAGCCGTGTCGGCGAGTCTCCTCGTGCTGCTTCGCGTGATCGACGTGGTCACGCCGCTCTATCTGGCCATGAACGCGCCACTGGCCCTGCAGAGCTTCGTCTTCGCCGTGTGGCTGATGACGAGAGGCTTCGTCACGAAGAACCCGTAGCTACCGCCGCCGCCGGCTCGTCAGGTAGGACAGGGCCTTCGCGAAGGCGGCGTCGTGGCCGCCGTTCAGTTCCTCGTCGCTGAGGACGCCGGGGACGGACAGGTGCGGCGGGATGCCCGTGACGTCGAAGGAGGTCCCGTCGCGGGTCAGGAAACGCTCGTTGGGCAGCGCGAAGCTCCACCCGTTGGGCAGCCGCCGCCACAGGAAGTCGGAGAAGGCCCCCTGGGTGTTCTCCCCGATCCGCTCGGGCCGGGGCGTCCGTCCCGTCATGGCCTGGGTGAACGTCTCGCCCGCGCTGATGGTCAGGCTGCTGGTGAGCATCGCGATGGGGCCCGTGTACAGCGGTCCGGCCGCCGGCCGTACCGGCACCGGCTGAGGACGGGTGAACCCGGGCGGATCGCCCGGGGTGTTGCGGGCCTGCTTGGCGTACGCCTGGTACGGCCTGCCGGTGAGCCTGGAGGCCAGCCGCAGGCCGAGTGCGTCGTAGCCGCCCAGATTGACGCGGACGTCGAGGATGAGACCGCGCAGCCGGCCGGGCCCCGACGTGCGGGACACGGTGAAGATCTCGTCGAGCGCCCGGTCCTGCTCGGCCGCGTTGGGCTCGAAGCCGCCGTCGGCGTAGCCGTCGAACGCGCCCAGCCGCAGGTAGCCCAGGCCGCCCGGGAGGTCGGCGTACCCGATCACGGCTCGTCCCCACTGTTGCAGGGGTTTGCGGGTGTCGTTCCGCTCGACGAACTCCCGGACGCGTTCGGTGAAGGCCACGAAGGCCGGCACCCCGTCCAGTTGCCTGGTGCCCGGACGCAACGGTCTGGCGAACTGCCTGCCGCCCGCGATGAGCGCGGTGTGCGCGTCCCCGAGCTCCT
The DNA here is from genome assembly GCF_040675235.1 of Nonomuraea sp. NPDC049637. Taxonomy (NCBI): domain Bacteria; kingdom Bacillati; phylum Actinomycetota; class Actinomycetes; order Streptosporangiales; family Streptosporangiaceae; genus Nonomuraea; species Nonomuraea sp. NPDC049637. The sequence continues at coordinate 58,669 of NZ_JBFAOM010000031.1, read as the reverse complement.
TGAGCACGTCGCGCAGTACGGCGAACAGCTCCTCGTCCCCGCTGCCCGGACCGATCCTGGACCGGTACCGGTCCCGTACGGCTCGCCAGTCGACGCCCTTGGTGGCGAAGAACGGGTAGTTCTCGGCGAAGGTCGTCCAGAAGACGTCGAACACCTTCACCTGATCAGCGGGCGTGGGGATGGCGCAGGCCCGGGGCAGGCGGGGCAGCCTGCGCAGGTCGATGGCGCCGACGCTGCCCGGGTACCGTAGCCGCGCCCGGCCGGCCCCCCGCGTCTCGACGACGATCCGCCGGGCGCCTTCCCGGGCCGTGAAGGACGCCGAGTCGCGCGTCCGCGCCGTATGTTCCGCCGAGAGCACCCCGCGCAGGCAGCTGATCGCCGTCGTGTCGTAGGTGGTGAGCCGCCCCTGGCCGATGTCGAAGACGGTGCCGTACCCGTCGGCCCGCCAGAGGCCGTCCAGCGGCTGCCGTCCGGCGGCGGCGTCCGCGGGCGGTGCGGCGACCTGCCCCGCCACGGCGACGCCCAGCGCGGCCAGTACGGCGGCCAGCCGCCGGGCCGTCCGTCCGCGCCCCTTTTTTCTGCTGTCGAGATCGCTGTTGTCGGTCATGGTGCTGTCGAGATCGCTGTTGTCGGTCATGGGATCCGACGCTAGGCAGCGTGCTTCGGCGCAGGCGTCCGACGGCGGTGGGCCGGCTCTTCGGCGCAGGCGTCCGACGGCGGTGGGCCGGCTCTTCGGCGAACGACTTCGCGCCCGTACTGACCGCGTTCTCCCGTGAAGGATTTCGGGCCGGCGCGGTAAGTACAGGTGACCGCATACGCCAGGAAAGGTCGGTATGCATGACAATCCCTCGCGAAGCAGTCGAGGTCGACGACGCGCTCCTCATCGAGAGATCGCTCGACGAGCCCGAGATCTTCGCCACGTTGTTCGACCGGCACGCGCCGCTCCTGCACCGTTACGTGACCAGACGGTTGGGCCCCAGCGAGGCGGAGGACGTCGTGGCCGACACCTTCCTGGCCGCCTTCCAGCACCGCGGCGGCTACGACCGGAGTCGCCCCGACGCCCGGCCATGGCTGTACGGCATCGCCTCCAACCTGATCGGCCGGAGGCGGCGTACCGAGATGAGCCTCTACCGCGCCTACGTGCGCAGCGGCGTGCATCCGGCGGAGCTGTCCGGCTCCCGGGTCGAGGACGAGGTCAACACGCTGGCCGTCAACCGCCCGCTGGCGCTGGCCCTGATGGAGCTCGCACCGGCCGATCGCGACGTGCTGCTGCTCGTCGCCTGGGCCGAACTGAGCTACCAGGAGGTGGCCGACGCGCTGGCCGTCCCGCCGGGAACCGTCGCCTCGCGACTCAACCGGGCCCGTCTTCAGATCCGTCAAGCCCTGAGCAGACAAGGAGAACGCCGATGGACGCCCTGAAGGCCATGTGGCAGACCGTTCCCCCCGCCACCCCGGACGAACTCGCCGGCGCACGGCAGCGACTGCTCCGCGGGATGCAGCCCCGGCGACGCGTCGTCACCGGCCCTCGCCTGCTGGTCGCGGCCGGAGTCGCGGCGGCGATCACCGTCACACCGTTGGTCGGCGGAACCGGGCCCGCCGCCCACGCGGTGACCAGAGGCCCGGACGGCACGGTCGAGGTCACCGTCAACGAGCTGCGCGATCCCGCCGGCCTGGAGGCCAAGCTCGATGCGGTCGGCGTCAAGGCCGACGTGACCTTCCTGGCTCCGGCCACGCGGTGCGCGGGCCCGCGATTCACCGGCGTCGACCGCGCCTACGGCGGGGAACCGGCTTCGCACCCGAGCGAGCTGCGTTCGCTGGTGGAGGAGTCGCGATCGTACAGGGCCACCCGGGTGAAGTCCGTCCGGACGCTCCAGATCTTCCCGCAGTACATCAGACCGGGCGAGACGCTCGTGGTGGAGTTCCGCGACAACGGGAACCCGCAGGTGCCCTGGCAGCTCGGCGCCTGGCTGGCCCAGGCGGGCACCCCCGTGCAGCCGTGCACGCCCGTCGCGGACGCTCGGTGACGAAAACTGACGGGACTGGGCCTCGCCCCCGGGCAGGCTTCATCCTCGCGGCCGGTGGCCGGCGGCAGGTGGGGTGGACGGCAGCCGGCGGAGGTGGACGGCGGCGTGCCAGTACGCGGGGTTGCCGGGCACGGTCCACGCCCTCTGCACCACGGCTCCGAGGCCGGGCGCGTCCCAGGACTGCGTGTCGTACCGGCTCAGGTCCGTCAGGATCGCGTCGTGCACGGCCCCGAACCGGTGCAGGAGCAGTGAGGCGGGGAGGTGCCGGCCCGCCTCGACGCCGCCGACGTTCAGCGCCTGCCCGACGGCGGGGTCCTCCCAGCGTGGATCGAGGCTCCAGTGCGGCCGGCCCGCGGCGGCTTCCGTCAGCACCGCCAGGTTGATCTCGTCCCACATCAGGACGTGCGCGATGAGGTCGTGCAAGGAGCGGCAGAAGTCGCCGAGCGGGCCCGAATCCACCAGGTGGTCGGCGTCGAGCTGCTGCTCGGTGAGCCCGGTGACGCGGGCGAGGAGGATGTCCCGATCGGCGCGCAGGCGGCCGGCCGCCTCTTCCGGAGACAGGATCGTCACGGTGGTTCTCCCTCGATGAAGTGGTTGGGAGGGACTTCAGCACCCACCGTGGCCGTCCGGCCAGCGGACTGACGAATGCGATCAATCGTGCTCAGCGCAGCAGCAGCGACAGCACGTCCCTGCCGAGCTCCTCCAGGACGTCGGCGGCGAGCCGGTACCGCACGAACCGCCCCTGACGGGCCGTGGTGGCCAGTCCCGCCGCGGCCAGGGCGCGCAGGTGCCGGTTCACCTGCGTCGGGTCCACGTTCCACAACATCGCGATCTCGCCGGCCGTTCGCGGTTCGGTGGCGATCGCCCGGGCGACCTCCAGGCGGCCCTGGTGGGCGAGGGCCTCCAGCCGTCGCCGCACCACGGCGGCGGAGGGCACGGGAAGTCCGGCGTCGACGGGGTGCAGGAGAAGGAGTGGCCGGCCGATGACGTCGGCCACGTACAGGTGGGGGCGGATGAAGGTGCTGGGCGCGACGACCAGCCCGCGCCGGGACACGTCATGACGGGCGGCCTGGATCTTGGCGATGCGTACGGCCACCCCGCCGGGGGCGAGCTCCATGGCGGGGTCGAGAGCGGCGAGCGCGGGCCCTGGCCCTTGCCGGGCCGCCAGGTCGGCGAAGCGTCGCGCCCGCCCGGCCAGCACCGGCCGGATCCGGGTCCATTCGGCCTCGAACCACTCCTGGCGGCTGCGACGCAGGAACGACAGGAAATCGGCGGCAGCGTCCTGCGGGTGCCTGACGAGCGCTTCGACGCGGGCCGCCACCGCCGGATCTCGCGCGCGTGACCACTGGAGCGCGACCTGCCGGTCGCCCGAGGGGGCGATCGGCCGCAGCAGCTGTCCTGCCAGCTCCTGGGCGGGCATGGCACGCAGTTGTTCGAGCCGGTCGTCGAAGCTCTCCGCCGGGGGCTCGGGGGTGACGAACGGCGTCGCTCTGATGGCCTGCGCCGTCCACCACCACGAGCGGGTCCAGGCCGCCAGGCCAGGGCTCATCGCCGCGAGGGTCTTCGCCGCCCAGTCCTGCAGGCCGTGGTGACCGGGGTCGCGCAGGACGTGCAGCGCCGAGCCGAACTCGGTCATCGCCGACACCGCGGGGAGCAGGGACCCCGCCTGCATGCACCGGTCGAGGCCGGTGATCACTGTGGGCATGGAACCGATCCCATCACCCGCAGCGCAGGGCCGGCGCACACGGGCGCCCGGTCACCGACGCCGTACCGCCTCGACCACCGATCGCGCCGGACCCGGACGCGGGCAGCGTCGCGCTGGGAGACCTTTGACACCTGGGTGAATATCCGGATCCTTATGGTTCGGGGTCTCATATCGCTATTGGACATCCCGCTGCGGCCTCTGGTCTTCTGGTCGCGCTCGGGAAGGTCCGGATCGAGATCGGGGAGTCGGGATGAGAGACGTTCGTCACGGAGGGCTGCGTACCAGGCTCGGCGCCTCCGTGCTGGCGACCTCGACGGCGATGGCGGCCGTCGTGGGCCTGGCGGGCTCGGCGGGGGCCGACGCGCGCTCGGCGTCCGCCCTCGCCGCCGCGCGGCCGGAGAGCGGCACGGCCGGCGTCAGGAAGCAACTGCGCGCGCTGGAGCACTCCTACCAGGGACGCATCGGGGCCTACGCGATCGACACCGGCACCGGGAGGACCCTCTCCTACCGGGGCGGCGAACGATTCGCCGGCGCCTCCACCTTCAAGGCCATCCTGTGCGGCGCCATCCTGGACAAGGCCCGCACGACCGACCCCGGCCTGCTGGACCGCACGCTGCACTGGACGGCCGAGGACGTGGTCGTGAACTCGCCGATCAGCGGACGGCCGGAGAACGTCAGGAACGGCATGACCGCGGACCGGCTGTGCCACGCGGCCGTCACCGCCAGCGACAACACCGCGGCGAACGTGCTCCTCAAGCAGATCGGCGGACCCGCCGGGCTGACCCGCTACTACCGCTCGCTCGGCGACCCGGTCGGGCGGCTCGACCGCTGGGAGCCGGAACTCAACGACTGGAAGCCGGGCGAGAAGCGCGACACCGTCAAGCCCGCGTTCATGGCCCGCAACCTCCAGCAGCTCAGCGTGGGCGACGCGCTCGTGCCCGAGGACCGGCAGCGGCTGAACGACTGGCTGCGGGCCAGCGTCACCGGCGCCGAGCGCATCCGGGCCGGGGTTCCGCGGGACTGGATCGTCGGCGACAAGACCGGCGGCGGCACCGGCGCGTACGCTCCGGCCAACGACATCGCCGTCGCCTGGCCGCCCTCCGGCGCGCCGGTGATCATCGCGATCTACACCAATCGCACCGACCCGAACGCGACCATGGACAACAGCGTGATCGCCAAGGCGGCCACCGTCCTGGTCCGAGGGCTCGGCCTCGCCAGGTAGCGGCGTCCTGGTGGCGGGGCCGCGCCGGGCCTGGGCTCGTGAGGGGCGGCAGGTCCCGGGCGGCGCGGGCCTTCAGGAGCCGCGGCGCAGCTCCAGGAGGCCCTCCGCGATCCTTCCGACGCCCTCGGCGATCACGTGTTCGTCGGCGGTGAGGCTGATCCGGAAGCACCGCCTGGCATGGGGCTCCGCCGTGGCGGCCGACGCCGGGGGCGCGAAGAAGTGGCGGCCCGGGACGACGAAGACCTTCTTGGTCTTCATCAGCTGGTACAGGGCCATGTCGTCGAACCAGTCGTGATCGATCCACAACCAGCAGAACATGCCGCCCTCTCCGGCGTGCAGCCGCCAGGCGACGGACTCGGGCAGGAGGTCGGCCAGCAGGCGCTCGGCGTACAGGCGGCGGGCCCGGTAGAACGGGTTGATCACCGTGGAGGCGAGCCGGTCCAGCAGCCCCGAGGACAGCGCCCTGGCCGCCACCCGTTGCATGAGCTGCGGAGCGTGCAGGACGGAGTTGGCCATGAACGACACCATCGCGCGGATGTACCGGGACGGCCCGATCGCGAATCCGACGCGTTCGGCGGGCATGCCCGCCTTGGACAGGGTGAAGCAGTTGATCAGGTGGTCGTCCCACTGCGGGGCGACCCGGGAGGCGGCGACGCGGGGGAAGGGGGCGCCGTAGGCGTGGTCGACGATCAGCGGCACGTCACGGCGCCGGGCCAGGTCGATCAGCCGGGCGAGCTCGTCGCCGTCGATGCTGCGGCCGGTCGGGTTGCTGGGGCTGGACAGCAGGAGCATGCCGATCTCAGGGCATCGTTCCACCGCCTCGAAGTCGAAGGCGTAGCGGAAGGACCTGTCGCCGATCAGCTCGGTCGCGGGGGCGATGCCGGTCACGCCGTCGGGGTCCGTGGACAGGCCCAGGTAGCCGGCGTAGTCGGGGGTCATGGGCAGGACCACGCGCTGGAACGAGCCGTCGGCGGTCTGGCCGGAGAACAGCGCGGTGGCGATGAAGAAGAGCATCTGGCTGCCCGGCCCCACCACGACGTTGTCGGCCGTGATGCCCCAGCCGTAGCGGGCGTTGAAGGAGGTGACGATCTCCTCGACCAGGGTGGGCATGCCGCGTGAGGGCCCGTAGCGGCTGCTGGTCGCGGCGAAGTCCTCGGCCACGACGGTCGCGGTCAGGTCCCTCCAGGCGTCGATGACCTCTTTGATCTGGGCGGGGTTGCCGATGCTCAGGTTCAGCCAGTCGGACGCGCCCGAGGCGGTGGAGGTCGCGACGTCCTCCATGATGCTCCGCAGGCCCGACATGTCAGACATCTTCTGGCCGCTCCGCGATAACTTCATTGTTGCGTGTCCCTCTCGGATCTGGCCCGCCGCCGGCACACACCCGCGGTTTGTCGTGATCAAGCGAGTCCACCGCATTCGCCGCCCCCGCACAAGACGGGGACGACGCCCGCCGGCACGGGCCGAGCGCACCGCCGGGCGTCGCGCACGAAGACGCAGGTGGCGGGGAGCCGCGCCTCCGAGAAGGGATCGCCGGGATCAGGGCCGGGGCTCGCGCGGGTCGGCGGCCGCGGCGGCCCAGTACTGGCCGATGCTCTCCTCCATCAGGCGGGCGGCGAACACGGCGTCGTCCGCGCTCTGCCCGCGCCGCAGGCCGTGCTCGGCCACCGCCAGCGCCTGACGTTCGAGCTCGTCGGACTGCCCGCCGCCGTAGTAGACGACGAACTCCTCCGGCACGTCGAGGCCGGTCTTGGGCAGGCGGGCGAGCATCTCATCGCTGTCGGGGAAGTAGCGGACCATGTCCCAGTACAGGGCGAGCGCGGCGTCGGCCTGGGTGCCGAGGAAGCCGATCCAGCCCCACGTCCCGGCCACCTGGTAGGCGGCGGGGTCGGCCGGCCAGCGGTGCAGGCGTTCCTCGTCGAGGTCCAGGGCGGCCATCACCTTGGCCAGCTTGGGCCGGGCACGGTGGATCAGGCCGAGCATGCCGTCGAAGAACTCGACCGCGAGCGGGTGCGGGTCGCGGGCGATCATCGTGGCGAACGCCGTGATCTCGGCGGGGTGGCACTTGTGGGTCACGCCCACGAGCTGCCTGACGTGGTCCATCGTGAGCGTCCCGGCGTCCATGCGGTCGAGGAACCGGTTGGGCACGGGGTCGTCGTCCCGCAGCTGCCGCAGCCGCCGTACGGCCTGGCCGGCCAGCGGGGTCGGCTCGAAGTCGGTGTACATGGTTCTCCCCTCGTCGATGGGACGTGCGTCCGCCTCCCTCCTGCCAACCCGTCCTGACGTGCGGCTGATCGTGCTGTGACAGGGCTCTGACGTGCGCGGCGGTCGCCGTGTGCCTCCCTGGAGGGCGGGGTAGGGGCGGCGCCCGGCCCGCGAAATCCCCGCGAGCAGCGATCGGACGAACAAGCCGGCACGATCACGCGAGCAGACGCTCACGCGACCACCTGACCAGTCGAACGGGAGCTTCCAGTGACACGACGACCGCAGGAAGGGATCGAGGCGTTCCTGGCAGAAGTGGGCGGCGACGCCTCTCCGGAACTGCATGAGACGACCGTGGAACGGCCGGTCCCCGTTCCGCCGGACGCGGCGCGGGAGCCGGCGGTCCTCCTCGTGGCGGGCCTCGCCGCCCTGCTGTCCCTGTACGGCGCGGACGGCGGCGTGCGGCTCGCCCTGCACCTCCCCGGCGACGGCCCGCCCCGGACGGTCGAGGTGCGGGTCGGGGTGGACGTCCCGTTCTCCCGGCTGTGCCGGGAGGTGTCGGAGTGCCCCGCGCTCTCCCCGCCGCCGGCCACCCTCACGGTACGGACGACCGGCCCCGGGGGGAACGCGCCGGGCCCGCTGCACGTGCGCCTGGCCCTGGAGGAGGGACGGCCGCGGGCATGGCTGGGCGTGTCCGGCCCCCGCCCGGCCACGGAACGCGTCGGACAGCTGACCGGCTACCTGGGCGCCCTGCTGGACACGGTGGCCCGAGCGCCGGACCGGCGGCTGGGCGACCTCGACCTCGTCACCCGCCCGGCTCCGGCCCCGGCGGGGCCGGCGGCGTCCGGCGCGACCGTCCACGGTCTCGTCCGGGCACAGGCCGAGGCGCAGCCGGACGCGGTGGCGGTCGTCGGGGACGGCGAGCGCGTCACGTACGGCGAGCTGTGGCGACGGGCCACCCGGATCGCGGGCGGCCTGGCCGCGACGGGGGTCCGGCCGGGAGACCCCGTCGCGCTCAGGCTGCCGCGCGCCCCCGCCACCGTGGAGGCCATCCTCGGCACGCTCCTGGCGGGCGCCTGGTACGTCCCGATCGATCCCCGCCATCCCGGATCCCGGGCCTCGTTCATCCTCCAGGACAGCCGTAGCCGGCTCCTGGTCGAGGAGACCCCGTCCGGGGAGGACAGCGCCGTCACGCTCGACGACCTCCGAGCGGCGGCCGGGGACGCCCCGCTTGCGGAGCTTCCGGGATCATCACCCGCCTACTGCCTGTACACCTCGGGCACGACGGGGCAGCCGAAGGGCGTCCTGGTCACCCACGCCAACGTGGTGTCCCGGATCTCGGGCCCGCACTTCCCCTTCGACTTCTCGCCGCACGACGTGTGGGCGCAGTTCCACTCCTGCGCCTTCGACATGTCGGTCTGGGAGATCTTCTGCTGCCTGGCCACCGGCGGCCGGCTGGTCGTCATGCCGGACGGGGACGTCCAGAACCCGTGGGCGCTGCGCGAGACGCTGCTGCGCGAGCGCGTCACGATCCTCAACCAGACGCCGTCGGCCTTCGCCCGGCTGGTCGCCGTGGACGACGCCGACCCCAAGCCGCTGCCGGACCTGAGGTACGTGCTGTTCGGCGGCGAGCGGCTGGACCCGTCCCGGTTACGCGACTGGCGCCGCCGCCATCAGGGCGCCCGGCTGGTCAACCTGTACGGGATCACCGAGGCCACCGTCCACGCCACGGTCCACGAGGTGACCGCCGAGGACTGCGAACGGGACGTCAGCCCCATCGGCCGCCCCCTCCCGCACACCAGTGTGCGCCTGGTGGACCCGCGTACGGGACGGCGGCTCGTCCCGGAGGGCGCGACCGGCGAGATGTGGCTCGGCGGAGCGGGCGTCGCCGCGGGGTACCTGCGCCGGCCTGAGCTCGACCGGGAACGGTTCGTGCGGGACGCGTTCGGCGCGGACGTGCTCCTGCGGACCGGTGACCTGGCCCGCCTCGGCCCCGACGGCGGCCTGCTCTACCTGCGCCGCGTGGACGACCAGTTCCAGTGGCACGGCTACCGGATCGAACCGGGCGAGATCGCCGCCCGGCTCCGCGAGCACCCCGGCGTCGGCGACGCGGCCGTGCTGCTGGAGGGCGGCTCCGAGGGCAGGATCGTGGCCTACCTGGTGCTCTCGGGCGCGCCGCCGACGCCCGACGAGCTGGGCGGCCACCTGGCCGAACGGCTGCCGCCGTACATGATCCCGCACGCCTACGCCACCGTGCCCGGCCTGCCGGTGACCGTCAACGGCAAGCTCGACGTCGAGGCGCTCGCCGAGAACGCCGCCGACCTACGCAAGGCGGACGCGGACGAGGCGCCGGCCTCGGCCACCCAGCGGCAGATCCACCTGGCCGACCGCCTGCTCCCCGGCTCCTACCAGGAAACCGTCGCCTGGCGGGTGGCCGGGCGGCTGGACGACGGCGCGCTGCGCCGGGCCGCGGCCGAGCTGACCGGGCGGCACGAGATCCTCCGCACCCGCTTCCGCTCCGGCGAGCACGGGCTGCGCCAGCTCGTCGGCGACCCCTGGCAGCCGGACGTGGACGTGCGGGAGATCCGGGCGCGGGAGGTGTCCGAGGACCACGTCGCGCGGTGGGCGGCCGGGGCTCCCGCCCTGGACCCCGCCGCGGGACGGTTGCTGCACCTGGCCGTCCTGCGCCCCGCCGACGGGGACGACGTGCTGGTGCTGCGCCAGCACCACCTGGTCACCGACGGCGGCTCGGTGCGCGTCCTCATGCGCGACCTCGGCCGCTGCTACGCGGCCGCGCAGGCGGGCGGCGCACCGCCGCCGTGGGAGGGGCCGCAGTTCCGCGACGTCGCGGCGGCCGAACTCGCGCGGGACGACGAGACCGCGCTGGCCCGTGCCGGACGGCGTCTGGCCGGCGCTCCGAGCACGATCCTGCGGCCGGCCGCGCATCCCGGCGAGGAGCCCGTCACGGTTCCGTTGCCGCCGGTGCGGGGTGCGGAGCTGCGCGCCGCCGGGCGGCGGCTGCGGGCCACCCCGTTCACGGTGGTGGCCGGCGCCGTGGCCGCCGCTCTGCACCGCTGGACCGGACGCGACGACGTCACCTTCGGCGTGCCCGCCGAGAACCGGGCCGATCCCGCGCTCGCCCAGGCCGTCGGGCCGTGCGTCAACCTGGTGGTCCTGCGTTCCCGCACCGGGCCGGCCGGCACCCCGGACGAGCTGGTCGCCGTCCTGCGCGACCAGATCGCCGAAGCCGTCGACGACCAGCACGTGCCCTACGAGCGGGTCGTGGCCAGGCTGCGTCCGGCCCGGCGGCTGGACGCGGCGCCGTTCTGCGAGGTCCTGCTCGCCTTCGAGACCGGCGACGACGGCGAGCCGGCCGAGCTGGGCGGGCGCCCGTTGACCAGGATGCGTTTCCCGGAGACCCGGCCGCACGCCGCCCACCCCGTCATGATCACGGTCTGGACGGCCGCGGACGGCGGCCTGGACGGAACGATCACCTGCCGGGGCGGCCTGCTGGACGAAGGCGACGCGGCCCGCCTCGCGCGGCTCGTCGCCGCGGCCCTGGACGACCTCGCCCGGGGCCGGACCACCCCGCTGAGACCCGGCGACCCGCCGGCGGCCGCTCCGCCACGGGCGGACGCGGGAGGCGCCGGCCGCCCCGGCGGGCCGGCGGCGGCGCTGGAGGAGCACGTCCTGGGCGTGTGGCGCGAGGTGTTGCGCCGGCCGCGGATCGGCCTGGACGACAACTTCTTCGAGGCCGGCGGCGACTCCGGCCTGCTCACCCGCGTGCAGGTGCGGCTGGAGGACGAGCTCGGCGCCGAGGTGCCCGTGACGGTGTTCTTCGCCTGCCCGACCGTGCGTTCCCTCGCCGCCCGTCTGGCCGCGGACGGCGTGACGGCGGCCGTCGGAGGAGGCGGGCATGCCTGACCTGATCGCCATCGTGGGCATGGCCTGCCGCTTCCCCGGCGCGGCGGACGTGCGGCGGTTCTGGCACAACCTGCGCACCGGCGCCGACACGATCGAGCGCCGCCCGAATCCGCGCGGCGGCGCGGACCCGTCCGGCGAGGGGTTCGTCGCGGCGTACGGCGTCATGCCGGGGGCGGCCCTGTTCGACTGGCGCTACTTCGGCTACAGCCGGGCCGAGGCCGCGTTCATCGATCCGCAGCAGCGGGTGTTCCTGGAGACGGCCTCGCTCGCGCTCGACGACGCCGCCCTCGACCCGGCCCGCTTCGACGGCGCGATCGGCGTCTTCGGCGGCTGCGACCCTCCCCTGGTCAAGGACGGCGCTCCGGAGACCGCCTGGGACAAGGACATGCTGGCCACCCGGGTCGCCTACAAGCTCGGCCTGCGCGGACCCGCGATCACCGTGCAGTCGGCGTGCTCGACCTCGCTGCTGGCCGTGCACCTGGCGTGCCGCAGCCTGCGCGACGGCGAGTGCGACGTGGCGCTGGCCGGGGGCGTGCGCATCGGCGTCCATCCGGAGGGCGGCTACCGGCATGTCGAGGGCGACGTGCTCTCGCCCGACGGCTACTGCCGGCCCTTCGACGCCGGGGCCCGCGGCACCGTGCCCGCCGACGGCGTGGGCGTCGTGGTGCTGAGGCGGCTGGAGGACGCCCTGCGCGAGCGGCACGAGATCGTCGCGGTCGTCCGCGGGTCGGCGGCCAACAACGACGGCGCCCGCAAGGTGGGCTTCACCGCTCCGTCCGTGCAGGGGCAGCGGGACGTGACGGCGCGCGCCCTCGACGCGGCGGGCGTCGATCCGGCCGAGGTGTCCTACGTCGAGGCGCACGGCACCGGGACCCGGCTCGGCGACCCCGTCGAGGTGGCGGCCCTGACCCAGGCGTTCGGCGCGCACACCGGGCGGGCCGGGTTCTGCGGCCTCGGCTCGGTCAAGGGCAACATCGGGCACGCGGGCGCGGCGAGCGGCGTCGCGGGCCTCATCAAGACCGCGCTGATGCTCCGGCACGAGGAGATCGTCCCGAGCGCGCACTTCGAGCGCCCCAACCCGGACCTGGGCCTGGACGGCGGCCCCTTCCGCGTCGCGACGGAGCGGCGGCCGTGGCCCGGCCCCGCGCTGGCCGGGGTGAGCTCGCTCGGCATGGGCGGGACCAACGTCCACGTCGTGCTCGCCTCGCCCCCGGCGCGGACGGCGGGCACACCCCGTCCCGGGCCGCGGGTGCTGTGCCTGTCGGCGCACAGCGCGCCCGCCCTGTCCGCCTACCGCAAGGACCTCGCCGACCGGCTCGGCGCCCCGGACGCCCCCTCGATGCCGGACGCCGCCCGCACGCTGAGCCTCGGCCGCCGCGAACTGCCCCTGCGACGGGCGGTGGTGGCCGAGACGCCGGAGGCGGCCGTCCGCGAGCTGGCCAGGGAGACCACACCGCTGCGGGCGCGGGACGCCGGGCGGGTCGCGCTGCTGTTCCCCGGCCAGGGCGGTCCGCGGGCCGGCGGCGCCGCCGAGGCGCTGCGCGCCTGTCTGCCCGCCGTGCGGGAGGCCGACGCACGCGCCCGGACCGTCCTCGCGAACCGGCTCGGGCTCGACCCGGACGTCCTGGGCCGGGACGGCGGCGACGACACGCTCGTCCAGCAGGTGAACCTGTTCGTGCTCGGCTACGGGATCGCGCGCCAGCTCATGGACTGGGGCCTGCGGCCGGTCGCCGCGCTGGGCTCCAGCCTGGGCGAGTACACCGCGGTGGCCGCCGCCGGGCTGTGGACGTTCGAGGACGCCCTGGTCCTGGTGGCGGAGCGCGCGACCGCGATGCGCGCCTGCCCGCCCGGCCGGATGCTGGCCGTCGATCTGCCGCTCGACCGGGTGGCGGAGGCGGTGCCCGGGTTCGGGCGGGACACCAGCCTGTCGGTGGCGGTCGAGGACGTCGGTCGTACGATCCTGGCCGGCCCGCGCGAACGCGTCGAGCGGCTGCGCGCGGAGCTGGCGGCGGCCGGAGTGGCCCACGCGCCGCTGCGTACGGGCCACGCCTTCCATTCCCCGTCCATGCGCGCGGCCGCCGACGCGCTGTCGCGGGCCGTCGCCAGGACGCCCGTGCGGGGCGGCCTCGATTTCACCGTGCTGTCCGGCCTCACCGGCGAGCCCCTGGACGCCGGGACCGCGGCCGATCCCGGCTACTGGGTGGCGCAGCTGTGCGGCACCGTCCGGATGCGCGCCTGCGTGGGCGACCTGCTGAACGGTCCGGCCGAACTGTTCGCCGAACTGGGCGCGGGAACCGCGACGACGGCCTCCCTGCGGCGCCATCCGTTCTGGAACGCGGATCTCGCGGCCGTCGCCCTCCCCGGCCGCCACGGCACGGACCGGATCGGCGTGCTCGACGCGCTGGGCTCCCTGTGGGCCCACGGCGCCCCCGTGAACTGGGCCGACGTGGACAATCCCGACCAGGACGCCCCCACCCGGGACGACCCCGCCGCCTGGCGGCGCCGGGCGCTCCCGGCCCCGCCGTTCGACCCGGTCACGCCGGACGACGCCACCCCGCTCCCGCCGCCCGCGACCTCCCCCGACCGGCCGGACGCCTCCCGCACGTCCTTGGAGGACCTGTGGCGGGACGCGCTCGGCGTGGACGCGGTCTCCCCCGAGGACGACTTCTACCGGCTGGGCGGCGAGTCCCTGGGGCTGGTCCGGCTGGCCGCCGCCGCGCGGGAGCGGCTGGGGGCCGAGATCCCGGTCGGCGTCCTCGCCGAACGCCCCACCTTCGGCCACCTGCTCGACCTCGCCGGACGCCCCACCTTCGGGCAGCTGATCGACCTCGCCGACCGACCGGACGCCGCCGACCGGCCGGATGCCGGGGACGGGCCGGACGCCGAGGACGGGCCGGACGCCGAGGACGGGCCGGACGCCGAGCCCACGCTCCTCGCCCGGGGCCCGTCGCCCGACCCGATCTTCCTGGTGCCGCCCGCGTCGGGCAGCTCGCTCGCCTACCGGCCGCTGGCCGGCGCCCTGACCGGCCGGACCTGCCACGCCTTCGACACCCCCGGGCTCGTCCCCGGGACCCGCCACCCCGGCACGGTCGAGGCCCTGGCCGCCGGCCACGTACGACAGCTCCGGCGGGTACGGCCGGACGGGCGGCCCGTCGTCCTGCTCGGCTGGTCGATGGGGGCGGTCGTGGCCCACGAGATGGCCCGGCAGCTGACCCGGGACGGTGACCAGGTCGCCCTCCTGATCTGCGTGGACGGGCATCCGCCACCAGGGCCGGGCATCCCCGTGGGCGCCCATCCCCGCCATCTGGCCGACGCGCTGAGCCACCTGCGCCACCTGCGCCGTGCCCGCCGTAGCCCCGGCGCAGCCGCCACCGGGACCGCCACCAGAGCCGCCACCGGAGCCGCCACCGAGGCCGCCACCGAGGCCGGGCGGCGCATCGCCGGGCTCGTCGAGGCGTCCGGCGACGGGTTCGACCTCGCGGGGGTCTACCGCCGCAACCTGCGCGCACTCCTCCTCCACCGCCCCCGCCCGGTGCCCTGCCCGGCGGTCGTCCTGCGGGCCGGCGCCTCGCCGCGCCGCTGCCGGTGGCTGGAACGGTGGCTCTCGTCCCTGTACCCGGCCGGCGTGCGGGTGCGGCCGATCCCCGGCGACCACTGGAGCGTGCTGACCGACGAGGGGGCCGCCGCGATCGCCCACGCCGTGCAGGACGTCCTGCCCCCGACCACGCGAGAGGTGAGCTGCCCATGAACGTGACCGTGCCCGACATGGTGTCGCGGATCGCCGCCGTCCATCCCGGCCACGTCGCGATCGAGGACGACCGCGGCGGCCTCACGTACGGCGAGCTGCTACGGCGCGCCGTCAGCGGCGCCGCGGCCCTGGACCGGGCGGGCCCGCCGGGCGCGCCGGTCTGCGTGCGCCTGCCGCGGGGGCGCGACTTCGTGGTCGCCGCGCTGGCGGCCATGTTGTCCGGCCGCCCGTACGCGCCCATCGACGCGGCGCTCCCCCGACGGCGGCAACGGGCCCTGCTGGACCAGATGGGGCCGGGCACGATCCTGGTGTCCGGCCGCTGCGGCCGCACGCCCGGCGAGCTCGACCGGGGCGGGACGGAGTTCCGGCGGACCCGGGCCCGGGCCGCGTACATCGTGCACACCTCGGGGACCACCGGGACGCCCAAGGGGGTCCTGGTCGGCCACGAGAGCCTGGCCAACCTGGTCGCCTGGCACCACCGCACCTACCGGACCGGCCCGCGCACCCGTCAGCTGCACACCGCCGGCCTGGGGTTCGACGCGGCCGTCTGGGAGATCTGGCCCTGTCTGTGCGCCGGGGGCACGCTCGTGGTCGCTCCCGACGAGGTGCGGGTCTCGCCCGTGGAGCTGGTCGAGTTCGGCCGCGAGCGGGCGATCGACATCCTGTTCGCGCCCACCCCGCTCGCCGAGATGATCGTCGAGCTGGACGCCGACGACGACATCCCCTGGCGCACGATGCTCACCGGCGGTGACGCACTGCGCCTGCGCCGGCTCCCCCGGGGCTGGGACCTGGTCAACCACTACGGGCCCGCCGAGGCGACCGTCTGCGCCACCTGGCACCCCATCGGGCGGGTGCCGGACTCGGGCCTGCCGCCCATCGGCCGGCCGATCGACGGCGCCCGCGTCGTCCTGGTGGACCCGCGGGGGCGGCCCGTGCCTGCCGGGAGCACCGGGGAGATCCACATCGGCGGCACGGTGCTCGCGCTCGGCTACCATCGCAGGCCCGAGGAGACCGCCCGCCGCTTCGTCACCCTGCCCGGCCTTCCCGGCCGCTGGTACCGGACGGGCGACCTGGCCGCCGCGAACGCCCGCGGCGAGCTGGAGTTCCAGGGACGGATGGACGACGGCCAGCTCCAGGTGCGCGGCGTACGCGTCGAGGCAGCCGAGATCGAGGCCGCGCTGCTGCGCCATCCGCGCGTCCGCCAGGCGGCCGTCGCCACCGTCGGCGACACGCGTGCCCTCGGGGCCCTCGTCGTGGTGTCCGGGCCGTGCCCCACCGTGGGGGAACTGCGGCGTTTCATGTCGGCGGACCTGCCGGAGAGTGCCATCCCCACCCGGGTCGTGCCCGGCCCGAGGATCCCGTTGACGCCCAACGGCAAGATCGACCGGCCCGGCGTGCGGCGCCGGCTGGCACAGGAGCAGAACAGGAGCGGGCGATGACCATCCCCCTGACCGGCATGGTGGAGATCTGGCGTGAGGTCCTCATGGTGGACGACGTCGGCCCCCGATCCGACTTCTTCGACCTCGGCGGCCACTCGCTGGCGGCCACCCGCATCGTCCAGCGGGTCGAGGAGGTGTGCGGCGTCCGGCTTCCGGTGTCCGCCGTCCAGGACCATCCGACGCCCGAGGCCCTGACCGCCCTCGTCGCCGGCCCGCCGGACACGGGCCGGGGATAGGAATGCGGGCGGGCAGGGCCTGGTCCCCGGGTCTCGCCGGCTGGGCTGTCCGGTGGCCTGATCCCCGGGGGCCGCCGGAGCGTCAGCCGGCCGACACCGCTCGCCAGAAGTACCCCATGACGTCGCGCATCACGTCGCTGAGGCGCAGCGCCTCGTCCGGGTCGTCGCCGGCGTCGAGCCCGGCCTGGATGAAGGCGACGGCCGACGCGCTCAGCCCCTCCGGCTCGCCGCCGTAGAAGGCCACCGCCTCCTCGGGCGCGCCGCTGCCGGGGCTGCGCAACCAGGCGCCCAGCTCGTCGGAGGTGTCGAAGTACGAGCGGACGTCCACCAGCGAGGCGGCGCCCAGGCCGGCCCGGTTCGCGTTGAGCGCGAGCCAGCTCAGGTAGGAGCCGTAGGCGTAGGCGGTGAATCCCTCCGCCCGGCCGTCGTCTCCGGTGCGCGGTTCTATGGGCAGGACGCGCGCGCAGTCCAGAAGTTTCGTCCGGGCGCGCGACGCCATTTCCTGCAGACGCAGGCAGTACACGTCCTCCGGCTGGCCGGCGAACCTGGACGCGGCCAGCGCGTAGGCGGCGAGTTCGGTGCGGTTCAGCCGCACCTCGAATTCCAGCAGCCGCCGCAGATCCGCCGGCGTGAACCGGTCCTCCCGCAATTTCGCGACGATCGGATTGTCGATCGGGTTTTCCGCCGTCCGCCGGCCGATCTCCTGCACGAGGGAGACGGCGTCGAGCCTGCGGTCGGTCTTCATATCGGTTTCTCCTTGTCTCGTCCGGCTATTTGGTGGATCGATTGAGAATGGCCAGCATTTGCCTTTCCAACGCGGGCGAGGGGGACAGCCCGATCTCTTTCGCGAAGGACACGCGGGCGAGCTGGTAGATCCCGAGCGCGTCGGCGGGACGGCCCGCGCGATGCAGCGCGACCATCAGCTGGGAATAGAGCCGTTCTTCGAGGGGGTTCTGCAGCACCAGCGCCTCGAGCTGGGGGATGATCTCGACGTGCCGGCCCAGGTCGAGGTTGATCTCCATGAGGCTGGCGGTGGTCAGCATCCGCCGGCTCTCCAGGAGCTGCGCGGCCTGGTCCCTGATCGGGCCGTGCGGCACGTCCTGCAGCGCCGGGCCGCGCCACAGCGCCAGCGCCTCGCGGAGGAGGGCGACTGCCCTGTCCGGGTCGGCCGACTTCACCGTGTTCGCCGCGGCGTCGAGCTCTTCGAAGCGCACGGCGTCGATCGCCTCGGCTGGAACCTGGAGACAATATCCGGGATAGCGGGTCTGCAGGGATATCGGCAGGCCGTGGCGTTCCCGCCAGGGCGTGATGGACATCCGCAGCCGGGACGCGTGCGCGTGGAGCGCGTTCGCCGCCTGCCTGGGCGGGTCGTCCCGCCACAACTCGGCGACCAGGTCCTCGACCGGGACGACGTCGCCGTGCCGGAGCAGCAGCACGGCGAACAGCGAGCGTTTTTTCGGGCCGGCAATCTGAATCCGGTCTTCATCGACCCTGACTTCCAATGGGCCCAGAATGTCAAATGAGATCATCATCGCCCGCATCGATTGTGCCGCGCCGCCACGCAGGTATTCCTGTAAATATTAACTTACCCACGTGAACCGCGCGGAGAATGTGTTTCCCGGGATGCTGTTGTGCTCTGATTCAGGTAGCCGGTTTCGCGCAGCCAGCCGATATAGAGGTCGAGCAGTGCGGCGTCCACGGGCGGGCAGGCGGCCGGCACGTCCGGGGCCGCCTCGGCCAGGTTCACGAGATCCGGCTCGGGCAGGGCGCCGGTGAGCTGCCGGGCCGCCACCGAGCCGTCGGGGGCCTCCTCGCCGGTGACCAGCGTGAGGTACCCGGCCAGCGGCGCGGCCGGGTCGGCGGCGCACAGACGTTCCATCTCCCGCACCCAGTCCTGCCGGGAGATGACCCGGACGGGGTAGCCGTGCCGGCGCAGCCGCTCGACCAGCAGCGGCAGGGCGGCGGGGCGCGGGTTCGCCAGATGGTAGACCCGGCCGCGCGCGGGCGTCCCGGTCAGCAGCACCACGACGGCCTGCGCCACGTAGTCCACGGGGACGAAGTCCAGCCGGAGCGGCACGTCCGGCGCGAGCCCGGTCTCGGCGATGGCCTTGATCACGGCGGCCATCATGGTGCCGGTGTTCCACACGCCCCGGTCCCGGCTGCCGGTGATCTCGTACGGCCGGTAGAGGGCGACCGGCAGCCCGCGCCCCGCGGCCGCGGCCCGCAGTGCCTCGGCCACCCATTTGGTCTCCGCGTACCCCTGCCGCAGCCGTTCCGGGCGCGGCAGCGGATCGTCCTCGCGCACGCGCCCGCCGGTGAGCGGCCCGTCCGCGGCGGCGAGCACGTCCACCGTGGACACGTGGTGGAACGGGCGGGCGCGCCCGCCGTGGGCGGCCAGGCGGATGAGCGAGCGCACGCCGCCGACGTTGGCGTCCTGGAGCCGGGCGTAGGGATAGACGAAGTTCACCCTGGCGGCGGCGTGCAGGACGGCGTCCGTGCGGCCGGCGAGCCCGTCGAACTCCGCCGCCGTGAGCCCCAGGCCGGGCCGGGCGAGGTCGCCGGGCACCGCGGTCACCCTCGTGCCGAGGTCCGCCGTGGGCAGGCCGTACCCGCGCAGGGCCGCGCCGATCCTGCGGAGCCCGTCCTCGGCGTCCGCCGCCCGTACGAGGCACGACAGGCGCAGGTCCGTGGCGTCGAGCAGCCGCCGGACCAGGAAGGCGCCCAGGAAGCCGGTCGCGCCGGTGACCAGGATCTCGCGAGGGGGCGCCGGGTCGGCCGGGCCGAAGCGGAGGCCGGGGTCGAGCCGGGCCTCCCGGGCGAAGTCCACGGCCGGTTCGCCTCCGCCGCCGTCGTCGGCCCCCCTGCGCAGGGCGGCGATGCGCGTGGCGAAGCCCTCCAGCGACGTCGAGTCCAGCAGCGCGCGGACCAGCGCGGGGCCGGGGAGGCCGCCCATGCCGGGGCGGGCGCGCAGCGCGGTGACGATCTGGACGGCCTGCAACGACGTGCCGCCGAGCTCGTAGAAGTCGTCGGCGCGGGATTCCACCGGCGTGCCGAGGACGGCCGCCCACACCTCGGCCGCGCACCGCTCGTCCTCGCCACGCGGCGGGTCGGCGGGACCGGCCGGCGGGTCGCCGGCTTCGGCCAGGGCGCGCGTGTCGACCTTGCCGCTGCTGTTCAGCGGCAGCTCGTCGGCGACCGCCACCCGGCCGGGGACCATGAACGCGGGCAACCGGTCCCGCAGGAACGCCCGCACCCGCAGCGCGAAGGACCGCCGGTCCCCCTCGCGCCGCGGCACCGCCCACGCCACCAGCGCCCGGTCCCCCCGCCCGGACTCCTGGACGGTCACGGCGGCCTCGCGCACCTCCGGATGGGCCGCCAGCTCCGACTCGACCTCGCCGATCTCCACCCGGTGGCCGCTGACCTTGACCTGCCGGTCCAGCCGGCCCAGGAACTCCAGCACGCCGTCCGGCCGCCAGACCGCCCGGTCGCCGGTCCGGTACATGCGCGCGTCCCCGCCGAGGAACGGGTCGGGCAGGAAACGTTCGGCCGTGCGCTCCTCGTCGCCCACGTAGCCGAGCGCCACGCCGTCGCCGCCGACGTACAGCTCCCCCTCCTCCTCGGGCTCGCACGGGCTGCCGTCCTCGCGCAGCACGTAGCAGGTGGAGTTGGCGATCGGCCGTCCGATGGGCACGCGTTCGGCGTCCGGCGGCAGTTCGGTCACCTCGTGGGCGGTGGAGAACGTGCCGTTCTCCGTGGGACCGTAGCCGTTGACCAGGTGCTCGGGCGGCCCGGCGGCCAGGACGCCGCGCACGCAGTCGGGGTTCAGCACGTCCCCGCCCGCCACCAGGTAGCGCAGCGAGGAGAACATGCCGGGGTCGGCGAAGCCGAGCTGGTGGAACAGGCCCGCGCTGAGCCACAGCACGGTCGCGCCGCGCTCGCGCAGCTCGCGGGCCAGGTCCGGCGGCGACAACAGCGCCTCGGGCTCGGGCACGACGAGGTGGGAGCCGTTCAGGTGCGCCCCGAAGATCTCGAAGCAGGACACGTCGAACGTCGGGTTCGTGGTGGCCAGGACGACGTCGCCGGGGCCGAACGCGGCGCAGTCGGTCCCCGTCGCCAGCCGGACGGGCCCGCGATGCGGTTCGGCGACCGCTTTCGGCACGCCGGTGGACCCGGAGGTGAAGATGACGTAGGCCGGATCGGTCGCCGAGGCCACCTTCGGCGGCAGCGGCCCGGCCTCGGGCACCGGCCCGTCCAGCAGCAGCACGTGCCGCGCGTCCGGCAACGGACGCCGGTGGGCGCGCGTCACGACGTGCTCGACGCCGAGCCGCCGGGTCAGCTCGCGCAGCCGGGCCACCGGGTCCTCGGGGTCGAGCGGGACGTACGCGCCGCCCGCCTTGAGCACGGCCCAGATCCCCACGACGGCCTCGGCCGACCGTTCCACGAGCAGGGCCACGGGCGTCCCCGCCCGCACGCCCTGCCGCCGCAGCACCCTGGCCAGCGCGTCCGCGCGGCCGGCCAGCTCCCGGTAGGTCAGCGTCCGGCCGCCGCCGGTCAGCGCGGGCGCGTCCGGGGTCCGGGCGGCCTGGGCGTCGAACAGCTCGGGCAGCACGGCGTCGCGCGGGTAGGGGCGGGCGGTGTCGTTCCATTCCTTCAGGCTCATGCGGGGTCCTCTCCAGCTCAGCCGGTGTGCGCGGCTGCCTTCCAGAAGCTGCCGATGTGCTCCTCCAGCTGCCGGGCGCGGGCGATCGCGGTGGCCTTGTCCTCGCCGTTGCGCAGGCCGTGCTCGACGACCTCCAGCGCCCGCCGTTCCAGCTCGTCGGACTGGCCGCCCTCGTAGTAGTCGACGAACTCCTGCGGCACGTCCAGCCCCTGCTTGCGGACCGCTTCGAGCAGGGCCTGGCAGCCGGGGAAGTAGACCGTCATGTCCGTGTGGAGGGCCAGCGCGTTGTCGGCCTGGCCGCCGTGCAGCGCCAGCCACGAGACCCAGCCGTTGAACGCCTGCGCGTCGGGCCCGGACGGCCACCGCCCCGCCGCGGCCGGGTCCATGCCCAGAGGGCGGACGCAGGCCAGCAGCTTGGGGTGCGCGTCGTACACCAGGCGGGCGACGTCCAGGTAGAGGCCGACGACCGGGCTGTCGGAGAAGCGGGCGATCACGGTGCCGTACGCGGCCAGCTCGGCGATGTGGCACTGCAGCTCGATCCCGACGAGCCGGCGCAGGTGCTCCAGGGTGAGCCCGCCGACCTCGGCCAGGTCCAGCAGGCGGTTGCCGACCGGAGAGCGGTCGCGCAGCCGTCGGAGCTCGGTGACGGCGGAGGTGGCCAGGGTGAGCTCTGTGGTGGCGGTCATGGTGAAACCTTTCTCTTGTGCGGACATGTCTGCGTTCCCCGAGGTCGTGACAAGGGCCTGACGCGGAGCTGACATCCGGCTGCCGCGCGTCCCCGGCCGCGCGTCCCTAGCCGAGCAGCGTGCGGACGATCAGCTCGGCGGCGAGGGCCTGCGCGCCGGCCTGGCGCAGGCGGGCCATCGTCCCCCGGAGCTGCGCGCCGTCCTCGCAGGCCACCCGCACGGTCAGGTCGAAGTCACCGACGACCACGTGCGCGTGCACCACGCCGCTCATCTCGCGCAACCTTCGCTCGTAGTCGCGCGTCGTCACGCCGGGGGCCAGGCGGACGTGCACGTCCGCCCGGACCGGGGCGGTCATGCCGGGCTCCTGCCGTGGCGTCCGGGCCGGCCCCTCACGTGCGGGCCGCCGCCGTCCAGAGCAGGGCCATGTACCTGTCGCACAGCCGGGCCGCGCGCAGGGCCTCGCCGGGGTCGTCGCCCCGGGCCAGGCCGTCGTCCACGACCGCCGCGGCGTCCTCGGTCAGCAGGGGGTCGGGGCTGTTGCCGTAGTAGGCCGTGAACTCCCCGGGCACCGTCACGCCGTGCTCGTCCAGCAGCCGCACCAGCTCGACGGCGCCGCCGTAGTAGACGCCGTCCGGGGCCGAGTACAGCGACAGTGCCATGGCCGCCTGGCTGCCGTGCAGGGCCAGCCAGGAGACGTACCCGCAGAAGGCGTGCGCGGCCAGGTCGTCGCCGAGGTCCGGCGGCTCGCCCAGCCGCTCGGCCACGACGGCGAGCGCGGCACGCGCCTCATCCACCAGCCCGGCCACCTTGAGCAGGAAACCGGCGGCCGGCGGGTGCGGGAACTGGGTGAGCAGCTCGCCGTAGGCCACGAGCTCGGCATGGTGGTAGGCGCGCTCGATCGCGACGAGGCGGCGCAGGTGGCCGACGGTGACCCGGCCGTCGGCGGCCAGGGCGAGCAGCGGGTTGGGCGGCGGCGACTGCGCCCGGGCCCGCGCCAGCTCCTTGATCAGCGTCTCGGCGGTCATTCCGCGGCGCCTTCCACGGGGTTTCTGAGGCCGCCCTTGTCGAGGAACTCGTGCGCCTGGGTCATCGTGGCCTGGCCGCTGTGGAAGAGGTTGTTGACCAGGGCGTGCCGGGCGCCGCCCGTCGTGAGCCCCTCGTACAGGTGCTCGACGGCGCCGGCGCCGCCCGAGGCGATGACGGGGACGCCCACCGCCGAGGCGATGGCCGGCGTCATCTCCAGGTCGTAGCCGTTGCCGGTGCCCTCCTGGTCGAGGCTGTTGGCCAGCAGGCGGCCGGCGCCCAGGTCGGCCAGCATCTTCGCCCAGACGACGGCGTCCAGGTCGGTCTCCTGCTCGCCGCCGCGGATGGCGACGTTCCAGCGGCCGTCGCCGGCGCGGGCGACGTTCATGACGCCCACCACGCGGCCGGATCCGTGCCGCTGCACGAGCGTGTGCAGGACCGAGGGGTGCTCCACCGAGGTGGTGCTCAGGCCGACCGCCGCCGCGCCCGCCGTCAGCAGGGCCTCGGCCGCCTCGATCGAGGGCATGTAGCCGTTGTCCACGGTGACCCAGAACGTGCCGCCCGTCCCGCTCAGCGCCTGGATCAGGGGCAGGAACGTCTCGTGCTCGGTCCATGGCTCCTGCACGTCCACGAAGATCGGCCCGGCGCCGTCGCGCAGGTAGACCGAGGCGATCTCGACGGCGTCGGCGGGGTCGGCCAGGCCGGGGATGCCCGAGGGGGGCGTCGCCCTGCCGCCGGCCACGTCGATGCACGGGATGATGAGGTCGTTCATGATGTCCTTTCCGTCATTCGGGTTGGGGGTTGCCGGCCGGCCCCGGGGCGGGGACGTCCGGTCGTCGTTCGGTGAGCAGCACCTTTCCCGCGCCGCCGGTCCGGGCGGTGTGCCGCACCGCCGCCCTGACCTCGGGCAGCGCGTACCGGCCGGCCACGTCCACGCCGGGCCAGCCGTCGGCGACGTCCGCGACCACCTCCTCGGTGAGGCGGGCGCGGTCGTGCGGCTCCAGCGCGGCGAGCCGTTCGGGCAGCCAGAACCCGCGCACGGTGAGGGAGGAGAAGATGACCTGGCGGGACGGCAGCGGGATCGGCTCGCCGGACAGCGCCCCGAACACGACGAGCCGGCCACCGGGACGCAGGCAGTCCAGCAGGCCGCGGCCCACCTGGCCGCCGACCGAGTCGATCGCGGCGGCCGCCCCGCCCGACGTGACGGCCAGCACCCGGTCCACCCACGGGCCGGCGGAGACGTCGATCACCGCGTCCGCCCCCAGCAGGCGCAGCTGCGTCACCTGTTCCGGCCGCCTGACCAGGTGCAGGCACCGGATCCGGCGTCTGGCCGCGTAGGCCAGGACCATCCGGCAGACGGCTGACGCGCCCGCCGACAGCAGCAGCCACCCGCCGGGCGGCACGTCGAGCTGGTCCACCAGCAGGCGCGCCGCGAAGGGGTTCACCGTGAGCTGGCAGGCGACCTCGTCGGGCATGGCGTCCGGGACCGGGATCAGCTCGGCGGGTGCGGCGCTGACGTAGTCCTGCCAGGTGCCGGTGGCGGCCACGGCGACCCGCGCGCCCTCGCGGTACGTGCCCGCCCGGTCGGCCCGCTCCACCACGCCCACGCCCTCGAAGCCCGCCGGTGCGGGGAACGTCGCCTCGCGTCCGTACTCTCCTCGCACGTACATCAGGTCGGAGGGGTTGATCGGCCGGGTGGTCATCCGTACGAGCAGGTCGTCCGGCCCTTTGACGGGGACGGGCACGTCGTCCACGGACAGGACGGCGGCGGGATCACCGTGATGGTGGAACCGCACGGCGCGCATGACATACCTCCTTGCCTCTGTCGGATTTGTCTCGGTCGGACTTGTCCCGGTCGGATCTGTCCCGGTCGGATCTGTCCCGGTCGGATCTGTCCCGGTCAGGCGGACAGGAGCTCCGCCAGGCGCGGCGAGCGCGGCGCGAGCCTGCGGGCGACGGCGACCGCCGACCGCACGGCCGACTCCTGGCTGGAGACCCACGTGGTGTACTGGCCGGCGAGGTGCAGCCCACCCCGTCCCTGCAGCGCGTCGAGGCGGCGCTGGGCCCGGACGGCCGCGGGCGTGATGAGCAGATGCCGGTAGTCCTCCCGCAGGACCACCTGCCTCGGCAGGCGGTCGCGGTGGGTGAGCTGGCTCTTGAAGACCTCGACGCCCCTGGACGGGCCGAACCAGTCGGTGCTCTCGCTCCAGCCGTCGTGCACCTCGAAGGCGCTGGTCGACCAGTGGGCGCGGCTCTCCGGCAGGTACGCGGGATCCAGGTGCAGCGCGTACGTCGTGTCCACCGGCTCGAAGCAGGCCAGGACGTCGCGGACCTCCTGGGTGCCCGCCAGCGGCCCGAGCAGCCGCACCGCCTCCCACGGCGGCACCGCGAGGACCAGCTCGTCCACGACGTGCCGCTCGCCGGCGGTGTCGAGGAGCTCGTAGCGCCCGTCCTCGCGGCGGACCTGCCGCACCCCGGCCGCGGTCCTGATCCTGGCGGCGGGGGCGCGCGCGGCCAGGGCCCAGGCCGTGCTCTCCAGCCCCGGGAGGAGCTGCTGCCATCTCGGCTCGCCCGCGGTGTTGACGTAGAAGGCGACGGCGGCGCGGGCCGAGAGGGCCATGGCCTGGTCGAGGCTGCAGCAGAACAGGAAGGCCGGGCGGGCGTACAACACGTCCCGCTTGATCTCCTGGCTCACCGGCAGGGGCTCGACCAGGTCGGCCAGCGGTCGTTCCCAGCTGACGTCCTCCTTGTCCCATTCGGTGGCCCGCTGGAGGAAGGCCCCGACCGCCTGCCAGGCCGCCCCCAGCCGCTCGTCCCGGGGCCAGGACGGCTCCGGGGTGTGCGGACTGACCAGCAGCGGCTCCCGCCGTCCCGCCTTCAGGACAGTGAGCGAGGCCGGCAGGTCCACGAACTGCTCGTCGCCGTACCCCAGCAGCTCCAGCAGCCTGCGATGCGTGGGGAACAGGTCCGGCGAGATGTCCTGGGCGCCTAGGTCGAGTGTCGCCTCGCCGCCGTCGGCGCGGACGCGGACCGACCGCATCGTGCCGCCGACGCGGTCGCGGGATTCGAGCACCACGGTCTCGCAACTGTCGGCCAGGAGCCAGGCGAGGGTGAGCCCCGACAGACCGGCTCCGACGATTCCGACGCGCATGTCATTTCACCTTGAGAAAGCTAGAGGGGACCTGCTCCGGTAGCGCGCCATTACCCGTCGCCCTGGAGATCGCACGGCGACTTCCGGGGAAATCGCCGGGCGTACGGCGGATGTCAGCGCGAATTCAGGGCCCTGTCAGGAATGCGTGGCAGCGAATTGTCCGGCAAGGCTGGCGCGACGAAGGAGGAATTCCCATGAACGGGCCGTCGAACAGAGCCCCCGTGGTGGTCGGCGCCGACGTGTCCGCGCCTTCGTCGGTCGCCCTGGAATGGGCGGCGGAGGACTCGATCCGCCGGAAAAGGCCGTTGCGGATCGTGCATGCCATGGATTTGGCCGGATATTTCGCGGGGCCTCCGGCGGCCAAGGCGTTCGCCGCTCCGATGATCGTCGAATCGGCGTACGAGATCGCCGTGGGGGTCGCCGCCGACGCGCTGGCCCGGGTCCGCGGCGGGGGGCGCCACCCGGCGGTGACGGCGCACGTCGCGCCCGGTGCGCCGGCGGCCGTCCTGCGCGACGCGGGGCGGGACGCCGTCGAGATCGTGATCGGCCACCGTCCCCGCAACGAGGTGATCGACCTGCTGTTCGGCTCGGTCGCCCTCGCGCTGGCCGCCAGGGCCGACGCGCCGGTGGTCGTGGCCAAGCGCGCGACGGCACGTCCGTACGACGACGTCGTGGTGTTCCTGGAGCCCGGGCCCGCGCCGGACGCCCTCCTCGGCTACGCCTTCCGGACCGCGTCCGCGCACGGCGTCCGGCTGCGCGTCCTGCGCGCCGGCTCGGCCGCCGGACCTTCGCTGGGCAGGTGGCGGCGGCTGCATCCGGAGGTCCGGGTGCACGAGCAGCGCTGCGACGGTGACGCCCGCTCCGCCCTCCTGGCGGCCTCGGTCGCGGCCCGCCTGCTCGTGGTGGAGGCCCGGCGTCCGATGGGGGTTCTGGCGTGGCGGCGGCCGTGGGGGCTGGCCCGGCTGATCCGGCGCTCGGCGTGTCCGGTGGCGATCGTCCCCGCCCCGTCGGACTCTGGGCGGCCCGGGCCGTCGCCGGCGGCGCCCTGAGTGGCCGTCCGCACCGCGGCGGCCGGCATCACGGCGCGGATGGGACGTGCGTTCACCCGCGTGTGGTGCCGTTCCGTGGGCCGGGGTGCCGGTCGGGTCAGTCCTGGTCCGCCCGCTCCGCCACGATGGCCTTGAGCTGTTCCACCGCGGTGATGACCCGGGGGAAGCCCGCGTAGGGCAGGCACTGGATGAACGTCTCGGCGATGTCGGAGACCGGGACGCCGACGTTCAGCGCGGAGTTGATGTTGGCCCGCATCGGCGCGCCGCCGATGCCCATCGCGGCCAGGGCGGCGAGCCGGACGAACTGCCGTTCGCGCAGCGACAACACGGATCTGCCGTAGATGTCGGCGAAGGCGAACTCGACCAGGAACCGTCCGAGATCGGGGGCGATGGTGGCGAACTCGTCGAGCATGCGTCCGCCGTCGGCAGGGTCGATCTCGTTCATCAGCTCCAGACCGCGCTGGTGGCGCGGGTCCTGAGGTCGGTCGCTCATGGCGGGCTCCTGGGCGCGTGAGTGTGGTGCCGGTCAGGGGTCGATGACGGTGCGGGCGGCGTAGATCTCGGGGAAGAGCGGCCGGTCGACCAGGGAGGCCAGGTACGGCACGCCGCGGGAGCCGCCGGTTCCCGGCTTGTCGCCGATGACGCGCCGCACGGTGCGCATGTGGCGGAACCGCCACATCTGATGCCGCTCCTCCAGCTCCACCAGGCGTTCGGCCATCTCGTACTCGGCGGCGTAGGCCCGCTGGTCCTCGTAGACGCGGCGGAGCACGGCGACGATTTCCTGGTCGGGCTCCTCGTGACAGCTGTGGGTGCGGTCGAGGTGGCGGGCGGGGACAGGATGCCCTGCCCGGTGCAGGAACCGGATGAACTCGTCGTACACCGTCGGCTGCGCGATCGCCGCGCGCAGCGCGTCCTGCCGGACGGACCCGTCGTATTCCTCGACCAGTTCGGGGCGCTTGTCGCCGAGCCGGTACTCCAGCATCCGGAGCTGGACGGACTGGAAACCGGTGGCGCCCCCGAGCACTGGGCGAAACTCGGCGAAACGGTCAGGTTTCAGGGTGGCGATGACCGACCATTGCTCGATGAGCTGCCGCTGGATCACGAAGATCCGGTCGAGGGAGCGGAACGCCGACCGGAGCCGGTCGTGCCGGAGTTCCCGGATCGCGGCGTCGAGCTCGTGCAGGATCAGCTTCACCCACAGCTCGGTCGTCTGGTGCTGAACGATGAACAGCAGTTCGTCGTGGTGCGGCGGCTCCGAGATCGGGCGCTGGGCGCCGAGCAGCCGGTCCAGGCAGAGGTAGTTCTCGTAGGTCAGGCCGGCGGGCGCGGTGGCGCTCCGGCGACGTCTCAGCATGACCGCTCCCAGTTCATCCCGGCCTCCGCCAGCCGGTGCAGCGCGGTCTCGACGCTGCTCATCGGCGGGCCGAGGAACATCCGCACGTAGGGGACGGCCATGGCCTGTCCCTCCTCGGGCGCCGCCTGCGGGGTCATGGTGCCGGCGCCCAGCAGCACGCCGGCGCGGCGCAGGCAGTCGCGGCGGAACCGGGTGACGCCGTCGCGCGCGTCCGCCGCGTACGACGGCGGCACCCGGAACAGGAAGTAGCTGGTGCAGTTTCCCGGGCAGAGCGCTTCGGCGGGACAGCCGAGCTCCTGCCGGAGGAAGCCGGCCGCCCACGTCCGCTTGTCGGCGCATCCTTGCCGGAACGCCCGCAGGTACTGCTCGGACTCGCCGCCGTCCAGCCACCTCGCCATGGCGTTCTGCAACGGCACCGCGGCGGTGAAGGAGCGCTGGAGCTGGAAGTCGTTGACGAGCCGGTCCAGGATCGGCGGCGGCGCGACGCTGACCCCGATGCCCCAGCCGTTGCAGTTGAACTGTTTGCCCAGGGAGCGCACGGCCAGCCAGCGGACGGGCCGGTCCCCGGCGCCTGGACGGGCGAGCCGTTCGGCGAGCAGCCGCAGGGCGCTGGTGGGCGCGGTGCCCGGATCGGTGACCCCGTAGTAGGCGTCGTCGATGAGCAGGTTCGCCCGCGCCTCGACGGTCAGGCGCACCATGTCGGCGACGAGGTTCTCGTCCCAGTTGACGCCGGTGGGATTGTGCTGGGCGTTGATGACGACGATGACCCCGCGCGGATCGCCCGCCCGTGCCAGCGCCTCGCGCAGCGCCTCCGGTGCGGGCTGGAAGCCCTGCGAGGGTGCCAGCGGCAGGTAGGTCATCCGGAAACCCAGCCCGGCGAACACGCCCCGGTAGTCCCAGCCGGGCGCGGGGGCGATGACGGTGGGGGACGCGCTGCGCGGCAGGTCCGCCAGGATCAGCCGCCCGTAGTCGAACATGGCGTTCCTGGTCCCCGAGCAGGTGACGGCGACCTCGAAGCCGGCGCCCGCGGTGAAGCCGGCGGGCAGGGCGTGGGTCCGGGCGACGTAACCGCGCAGCAGGCGTTGCAGCGCGGGCAGGCCGTACTGGGAGATGACGTATCCGTGCGCGTACGACGGCAGCCCGCTGCCGAGCAGACGGGCCAGCCCCTCAGGCGCCTCCGACCACGTCTCCCCCAGGCTGAGGTATATCGGGTCGCCGGACGGCGCGCCGGCGTCCAGGTATTCCGCCACCCATTCGGCGTCCTTGAAATGACCGCGCAGCCAGGAATCCTCGGTCACCTCGTCGAGAACGGTTCCCATGTCAACTCCGCCGTCCGGTGATTCCGGTCGGTCGGCACGATTACCCGGCATTTTCCCGCCTTAACAACAGACTTTTCGCGGCTTTTATCACACCGGCCGCAAAAGCCTCCTGAGTGTCCGGCGAACTCGCGTTCCAGACCTCTGACGGGCCGGACATTCCGTCCCGCCGGGAGGTGTTACGTTGGTTCGTGGCCGGCTCGCGCGGCGCCTCCGAAAGGTGAACGCTCATGTGTGACGACGTGGCCGCCTGGAGTTCGAGGGCGGCCGTCAACGCAATCCGGGACAGGCGCATATCCGTTTCCGAATACGCGCGATGTCTGCTCGGGCGATGCGCGGAGGAGTCGCTCGGCGCGTTCGTCTCGTGCGACGAGGGCGCCGTCCTCGACGCCGCCGCGCAGGCCGACAGGGCGGACCGGCGCGGCCCCCTGCACGGCGTCCTCATCGCGGTCAAGGACAACGTCGACGTCGCCGGCCATCCCACCACCGCAGGAACGCCGGCGCTGCGCGCCCATCGTCCCGGGCGGGACGCCGAGATCTGGCGGCGGCTGCGCGCCGCCGGCGCACTGGCGCTCGGCAAGACCAACATGCACGAGCTGGCCGTCGGCATCACCGGCAACAATCCCGGCTTCGGCCCCGTCCGCAACCCGTGGGCCGCCGATCGCTTCGCCGGAGGCAGCAGCAGCGGCAGCGCCGCCGCCGTGGCCGCCTTCCTGGCTCCGGCCGGTCTCGGCACCGACACCGGCGGTTCCGTGCGGATCCCGGCGGCCCTGTGCGCCGTGTTCGGCTACCGTCCGTCCGCCGGCCGGTATCCGCAGCGCGGCCTGCTCCTGCTCTCCCGCACCAGGGACACCGCCGGCTTCCTGACCCGTACCATGCGCGACATCGTGCTGCTCGACTCCGTCGTGGCCGCGCCCGGCCCCGCCCCCGAACCGGTGCGCTGGGCGGGGCTGCGGCTGGGCGTGCCCCGCCGGCCGTTCTGGGAAGGGCTGGAGCCGTCGCTGGCCGCGGTGGCCGAACGCCGCCTGGAGGAGCTGAGCGCGGCCGGCGCCGTGCTGGTCGAGGCCGCGCTTCCGGCGGGCGCCGGCGCGTCGCTCGCGCGCGACGCCATGACGGTGGCCCTGTACGAGGCGGCCTGGGAGATCCCCTACTACCTGGCCCAGACGTCGCCCGCGCCCACCCTCGACCAGTTGCTCGCCCAGATCGCCTCGCCCGGCGTGCGGGCGGCGATGAACGACGCCCTGGGCCCGGCGCGCGTGCCGGCCGCCGACTACCGGGCGGCGTGCGAGAACCTCTCCCGTCTGGCCGGCGCCCTGTCGGACCACCAGCGCGCCCACCGGCTGTCCGCCCTCGTCTACCCCACCACTCCGCTGCCTGCCCAGCCGTTCGCCTGCGAGGAGTCCGTGGTGATCGACGGCCGGGAACATCCCACCTTCCCCACCTTCATCCGGAACACCGACTGGGCCGGCGTCCTCGGCCTGCCCGCGCTGAGCCTGCCCGCCGGCCTGACCGCCGACGGGCTTCCCGTCGGGCTCGAACTGTGCGCGCCGGCCGGCGCCGACGCCCATCTGCTCCAGATGGGATGCGCCTACGAGGAGATCTGGCCGCCGCCCGCCCTGGAGCCGGCCACCGCCCACCGTCCCGAGCTCCCGCCCAAGGTCCCGGGCCGATGACCGGCCCCGGCGAGCCGCACCTCCTCGTCACCGCCGCGCAGGGCTGGGACGGCCTGCGCGACGACTGTCTTCGCCCCTTCGAGGTGCTCATGCGCGGTGACCTGATCGTCGAGACCGGCACGCGCGTGGAGCGTCCGCGCGGGACCCGCGTCCTGGAGGCGTCCGGGACGGTGCTGCCCGGCCTCATCGACTGTCACGTGCACGTGGCCTCCGGTGACGGCACGGGCGGCCGGCCCGCCTCCCGCCAGGCCCTCGACGCGCTGCCCGCGTTACGGACCCTGCTGTCCCACGGCTTCACCACCGTCCGCGACCTGGGCTGCCCCGCCGCGGACCCGGTGACGGTGGAACTGGCCCGCGCCGTGGACGCCGGCCTGATCGAGGGGCCGCGCATGCTCGTGGCCCCCCACATCATCTCCGCCCGCGGCGGCCACGGCGATCCCCGCTCCACCCTGCAGCCGCCCTACGGAGGCCGCGCGGCGGCGGTCGCGGACGGGGTGGACGAGATCGTCCGCCAGGTCAGGATCGAGCGCCAGCTGGGCGCCCACTGGATCAAGTTCGCCGCGACCGGCGGCTTCGTCAGCCCCGCGGACGCGGCGGACACCGTCGCCTACACCCAGGAGGAGATGACCGCCCTGGTGGCGGCGGCTCGTGACCTGAACCTGCCCACCGCCGCGCACGCGCACTTCGACGAGGGCGTCCGCCGGGCCGTGCGCGCGGGCGTCCGCAGCGTGGAACACGGCACCTTCGCCACCGACGAGACCCTGCGCGTCATGGCGGAACACCGGACGACTCTCGTGCCCACCCGATGGGCCTGCCACGTCTACATCGACCATCTCGACGACGCGCGGTTCTGGGCGGGCCAGCCGGCGGGCGCGAGGGACAAGGTGGCGCCGGTGGCCGACGACATCCTGCGGAACGCACGCCGCCTGCTGTCGGGGCAGGTCCCCGTCGCCTTCGGCACGGACGCGGGTACCGTGCCGTTCGAGGACAGCTGGCGGGAGTTCGTGGTGCTGGTGTCTGAGGGGATGACGCCCCTGGCCGTGCTCCGGGCCGCCACCTCGCAGGCCGCGCGGCTGCTCGGCCGGGCCGACCTGGGTGTCCTGCGGCCCGGTGCGCGCGGGGATCTCGTCGTCGTCGCGGGAGATCCGTTCGCCGACATCGAGACGATCGGTGAGGTCGCCCACGTCGTCCGGGGAGGGCGGGTGCGCACATGAGGATGCCA
This sequence comes from Nonomuraea sp. NPDC049637, assembly GCF_040675235.1. Taxonomy (NCBI): domain Bacteria; kingdom Bacillati; phylum Actinomycetota; class Actinomycetes; order Streptosporangiales; family Streptosporangiaceae; genus Nonomuraea; species Nonomuraea sp. NPDC049637. The sequence goes on along the minus strand of NZ_JBFAOM010000031.1, from coordinate 26,038 downwards.
CTGACCGGCGGTGGCGGGTCCTCGCCCCCGTGTCGGACCTCCACCGCGCCCAGGAGCGGGTCCGCTCAGGTGAGGAGTTCGGCCAGCCGGGCCATCTCGGCGGGTGGGTCGACCACCGGCTGGATGAGCAGTTCGTCGACGCCGGCCCGTTCGAGGGTGGCGATGCGGGCGCGCAGGTCGTCGGGGGTGCCGACCAGGGCCAGGGTGTTCATCAGCGAGGGCAGGATCAGGTCGCGATCCTCCGGCGCGATCCGCCCGAGGTAGCCGGGGTAGAGCTTGGTGTGCCGGTCGGGTGCGGTGGCGGTGGTGCCGCGCCGGTCGAGAAGCCGCCGTACGGCCTCGCGTTCCTCGGGGCCGAGACGCTCGGCGAAGGCGGCCGTGTCGGCGGCCGTGTCGGCGGCGAAGGTCAGCAGTGACAGGACGAGGTGGCCGGTCGCGTCCCTGGCCGCGGCGCCGCCCGGATCCTCGTCCTCGTCCAGTACGTGCAGCGCGGTGACCACGTAGGAGGCGGGGTCGCGGGGCGCGCCGCGGGCGGCCTGGCGGCGGGCGTCGTGCAGGGCGCGCCAGGCGGCGGGGTCGAGCAGGCCGAAGGAGATCAGGCCGGTGCCGCGGCGGCCGGCGACGGCGGCGGCCTTCGGCCCGGTCAGCGCGGCCACGACGAACTCGATCGGGTCGTCCGTGTGCACGTGCGCCCCGGCGTGCAGGAACCGGACGTCGCAGGCCTGGTCGCCCTCGCGGTACTCGACGCTCCGGCCGGCGCACAGGTCCTGCAACGCGGCGATGAAGCTCTCCGTCGCCGCAACCGAGGCCGGCCGCATGCCCAGCGTGCGCCGGGCGGTGTTCCCGGTGCCGACCCCGCAGCTGATCCGGCCCGGCGCCAGGGCGTTGAGGCTGGCCAGCCCGCTCGCGGCGGCCGGGGCCGAGCGCAGCGCCGGTGAGGTGACGCCGACGCCCAGCCTGATGCGGCTGGTGGCCTTGGCGCACAGCCCCAGGGCGACGAAGGGATCGCCGTGGACCATCGGGCTGTCGTTGACCCAGAAACTGTGCAGGCCCAGCTCCTCGGCCCGCACGGCCAGCTCCTCCACACCGGGCTGGGCGGCGACCACGACACCTGCGCGCATCAGACCTCCACGAAAGGGCCGTCTCGAACGTACTCAGCCTGACAGCCGGAGCCGCTCAACGCAGCACGGCCGTCAGCAGGTCGGCGCCCAGGGTCGTCAGATCGGGGACATTGACGGTGTAACGCACATAACGGCCGTGCCGCCGGGCCGTGAGCAGGCCCGCGCGGCGCAGGACGGCGAGGTGGCGGGAGACCTCCGGAGGTGAGAGTTCCCAGGCGTGGGCCAGCTCACCGGTGGTGTGCGGGCCGCGGGCCAGGGTGCGCAGCAGCCGCAGCCGTACGGGATGCGCGAGCGCCTCCAGCCGCAGCGTGACCGTCTCCAGCGACACCGGCTCCGACGGGCCCGCCTCGGCCACGGGGTACTGCACCACCGGCTGCCATCCGGGCGCGTGCACCACCACCAGGTGCGGGCGGCCGAAGACGCTGGGCAGGAAGGTGACCCCGGCGTCGTGCGCGGTGGTGGCGTTGTCCTGCAGTTTGTCCACGATGATGCGGTTGCCGTCCGGCGCCAGGGTGACGGCGCCGGAGACGGACGCGAGCGCCGCCCCGATGCCCTGGCGCTTCAGCAGGTCGTTCTTCAGGCGCAGGTCGGCGGCGAGTCGCGCGGCGACGCCCGTCCAGGCGGCGTCGAAGAACGCCTCGGCGCACTGTTCGAGGGTCTCACGCACTCGCGCCCGCACGGCTACCGGGTCGGCGAGCAGCCGTTCGGCGAAGGCCTCCTGGAGCGCGCCGCGAGCCTGGGCCAGGTCGAGGGCCCGCTCACGCGCCGCCGCGTCGGTGAGCGGCGAGGGCGCGGCGAAGTGCACCCGGTTGCTGCCGCACGTGGTGATGAGCGCGGCGGTCACGTAGTGTTCGTCGTCGATGCGGTCGACATCGTCCAGCTCCTCGGCGAGGGTCGGCCGGGGACGCGCGGGGACCAGGAAGTCGGCTCGTGAGGAACGCCAGAGGAACTCCGCCTCCCTGAGCCGCTCGGCCAGCTCCGGCCGCAGCCCGGCCCAGACGTCCCCGGCCCAGCCGGCGAGCTGCGGGTGATGCCCGGGTTCGGCCAGCACGTGCAGCATCGCGGTCAGCTCGGCCAGCGGGGAGGCGGCGAACCGCAGCCGCCCGGACGGCGCCCCGCCGATGTCGATCCTCAGCGTCATCCCCCCATCATCCCTGGTCGGACGGCCCACGACCGCGCCGATTGACGGTGTCCGTCAACTGACGGAGCCACCCCCCGCGGCCGGACGCATGGTTGACGCCATGGCATCCACCACCACGATCCGGCCGCGCGCCCTCGTCCGCGCCTCCGGAGGCCCCCGCTACGCCGTCGCCCTGGCCGTGGACGCGCTCGGCACCGGCCTGCTGCGGCCCTTCCTGCTGCTCTACGGGGTGACGGTGCTGGGGCTTTCCGCGCCGGTCACCGGCCTCGCCATGACGGCCGGCGTCGTCGTGGGCCTGGTGTGCATGCCCGCGGTCGGCCGATGGCTGGACCGGGGCGCACGCAGCGCGGTCGTGGCGGCGTCGATGCTGGTGCGGGTGCTGGGCGTGGCGCTGCTGCTGGCCGCCCCCGCGGGGCACGTCTGGCTGTTCGCGACGGCGGCGCTCTTCCTCGGCATCGGCAACCAGGCATGGCCGGCCGCCCACGCGGCCCTCGTGGCCACGGTCGCCCACGGCCGCGAACGCGACGCCGCCCTCGCGGCGGGCCGCGCCCTGCGCAACGCCGCTCTGGGCGTGGGCGCCCTGCTCGCCACCGCGTGCCTGTCGGGCGGCGCCCCTGCGTTGCGGGTGCTGGCGGCCGTCACCGGGCTCGCATATCTGGCGGCGGCGGCCTTGGCGTGGTCGGTGCGCCTGCGCGCGCGTCCGGCCGCCGCCCCGGCCAAGGACATGGCCGGCGGGCCCGCGCCCCGGATGCGCGCGCTGCTGGCCGCCAACGTGGTCTACGTCTTCTGCCTCAACGTCCCCGAGATCGCGGTGCCCCTGGTCCTGGTGACGCAGATGCACGCGTCACCGGTGTGGCCGGCGGCCGTCTTCGTGGCCAACACGGTGCTGGTGGTCACCTTGCAGGTGCCGGTCACCGTCCTGCTGTCCCGCTTCTCCCGGCGGACCGTGCTGGCGCTCGCCGGTGTGCTGCTCGCCGCGTCCTACCTCGGGTTCCTGGCGGCCACGTCCCTGGGGCCCGGCTGGGGTGTCCCGGCCGTCGCCATGGTGTCCGTGGTCTGCACCATCGGCGAGATCATCTACGCCGGCAGCGCGACGGCGCTCGTCACCGCCCTCGCGCCGGCCCATCTCCTGGGACGCGCCCTCGCCCGTTTCCAGCTCTCCACGGGCTTCGGCCTCGCCGTCTCCCCTGCGGTCATCACCGCCCTCGCCTCCCACGGTCCGGCCACCCTCTGGGGCACCCTCTCCACCGCGACCCTCCTGTCCGCCTCCGCCGTCGCCGAACGCAGGGGGGCTACACAGCGGGGCAATAACATGTACAGTCAGTAGGGAATGTGGACTATGACCGCGGGTCCCGGCACGTGACAGGAGGACGTCCCCCATGAGCGTCACCGACCAGCTGATCGCCAACTCCGAACGCTACGCCGCCGCCTTCGACTCCGGCGACCTGCCGCTGCCGCCCGCCCGGGGCGTGGCCGTGGTGGCCTGCATGGACGCCCGGCTCAACGTCTACGGCCTGCTCGGCCTGCGCGAGGGCGACGCGCACGTGATCCGCAACGCCGGCGGCGTCGTCACCGCCGGCGAACGTCGCAGCCTGGCCATCAGCCAGCGCCTCCTGGGCACCCGCGAGATCATCCTCATCCACCACACCGACTGCGGCATGCTCACCTTCACCGACGACGGCTTCAAGGACGACATCTACCAGGAGGTCGGCGTCAAGCCCGACTGGTCCGCCGAGGCGTTCCAGGACCTGGAGGCGGACGTGCGCCAGTCGGCCAGGCGCATCCTGGCCGACCCGTTCATCCCGCACAAGGACTCCGTCCGCGGGTTCGTCTACGACGTCACCACGGGCCGGCTGAACGAGGTCAAGCTGGACGCCGGTCCGCACGTCTCGTCCGACTGACCAGGTGAGGATCCGGCCTGCCTCGCCGGGTCCCGCGGCGGTGGCGCCTGTCGGGCGTCCCGCGGTCCGGTTAATCGGTGGCGGGCGCGGCGGTCGCCCGGTTGACTGCACGGGTGACCGCGTTGCCCGTGCCCGCCGACCTGGCCCACCTCGTGGCCGGGATCTGGGTGCTGGGCGGCGACACCGTGCCGGGAGGGTTGCCGTACCCCGCCGTCGACCTGCTGGTCATGCCGGACGGAGGGTGCCGGCTGGCCGGTCCGGAGACACGCGTCCGGCAGGGACGGTTGCCCGGGGGCGGGCCCCTGGTCGGGGTGCGGCTGCGACCGGGGGCGGTGACCGGGCTGTTCGGGATCGCGGCCGACGAGGTCCCACTGGCCGGAACGCCCATCGACGCCGGGCGGCCACCGAGGGCGCCCATCGACGTCGGGCGGCCGGTCGGGTCAGAGAGCGGGCGGCCGGCCGGGGCGGTGGGCGAGCGGCTGGCCGGGGCGCTGGCCCTGGTACGGGCGCGCGCCGGACGATGCCGCGTTGACGAGCGGGTGCGCGTCGTACTGGCGGCGATGCACGCGGCGCCGGGTGCGCCGGTGGAGCAGCATGCCGTCCGGGCCGGGTTGTCCGAGCGGCAACTGCGACGGCGGTTCGGGGTGGCGGTCGGGCTGCGGCCCAAGTCCTACGCGCGGGTGGTGCGGCTGCACCACGCACTCGCCGCCGCGCGCGCCGCGCTGGCCAGGGGCGAGCGCCCCGACTGGGCGGCCATCGCCGTGCGCAGCGGCTGCTACGACCAGTCGCACCTGCTCGCCGAGTTCCGGCACGCGGTGGGCGCGCCACCGACCGCGCTGCTGCAGAGTGGCCGTTTTCTCCAAGCATCGGCCGGCCGGGGGGCAACACACTCGACGCATGACCGATGACGTCGTCAAGGAGATCCTCGACTGGTACCGGCAGACCGCGCAGGACGGTCTGGCCGGGGACGGGGTGCGTTTCGCCGAGCCGTTGCAGAGCTGGCTGGTGCACGGGCACACCGAGGTGAAGCAGGTGCTCACCGACCACCGGACGTTCTCGTCCGACGAGCTGCGTCACAGCGCGGAACCCCCGCCGCACCGGGACAACCCGATGCTCGGCAGCCTGTCGGCGATCGACCCGCCCCGGCACCACCTGCTGCGCCGGCTGGTCAGCCGGGCCTTCACGCCCCGCGCGATCCAGTCGTTGCTGCCCTCGATCACCGACACCGTACGGACGCAACTGGCCGGCGTGGACGGCGAGCTGGACGTGATCGGCCGGCTCGGTCACCCGTTGCCCGTGCGCACCGTCGCCGCGCTGCTGGGCGTGGAACCGGACCGGCAACCGGACTTCGTGCGCTGGACCGAGGCGATCACCTCCTTCGCCGGCGCGTTCAGCGAGGACCCGGCGCGCCGGGCCGCGTTCCGCGCCGCGCACGCCGAACTGGCCGAGTACTTCGGCGAGGTGTTCGCCGAGCACCGCGCCCGGCCCCGGGGCGACGTGATCGGCGCCCTGCTGGCCGCCGAACCGGACGGCAGCCGGCTCTCCGACGAGGAACTGCTCGACTTCTGCACGCTGCTGCTCGTCAACGGCCACGAGTCGACCAGGACCCTGCTGGTCAACGCCGTGTTGTGCCTGGCGGCCCACCCGGAGGCGCCGGCCCGGCTGCGTGCCGCCCCTTGGCTGGTGCCCGCCGCCGTCGAGGAGGTGCTGCGTTTCCTGCCCCCGGTCGGCGGCACCGACCGGTTCACCACCGGCCCGGCCCGCATCGCCGGGCACCCCGTCGAGGCGGGCCGGCGGGTGGTCGCCATGGTGCTCTCGGCCAACCGGGATCCCCGGGTGTTCGCCGAGCCGCACGTGTTCCGGCTCGACCGGACGCCCAACGAGCACCTGTCCTTCGGCCACGGTGTGCACTTCTGCCTCGGCGCGCACCTGGCCCGGCACGAGGTGGCGATCGCGGTGCACGCACTGCTGCACCGCTTCCCGGGCCCGTGGTCGCTGAGCCGGATCGCGATCGGGCGCACCCCGGTCGGCATCGACGTGCTCGATCTGGCGCTGGTCAGCTCGTAGCCGCGGACCGGTCCCCGCGGCGGGCCGCGGCGGCCACGTTCACCGGCATCCGGCCGAAGATCAGACCGTGGAAGGGCGAGATCCCCCACCAGTACAGATGGCCGAGCAGGCCGTGCGGATGAAAGATGGCACGTTGCGTGTAGATCGTCCGGCCGCCGGAGCGGGTGACGCCGAGCTCCAGCCAGGCCAGTCCGGGCAGCCGCATCTCGGCGCGCAGCCGCAGCAGCCGTCCGGGCAGCACCTCCTCCACCCGCCAGAAGTCGATCGAGTCGCCCACCCGCAGCCGGGCCGGATCGCGCCGGCCGCGCCGCAGCCCGACCCCGCCCACCAGCAGGTCGGCCAGGCCCCGCAACTGCCAGGCCACCGGCAGCGAGTACCAGCCGTTACGGCCGCCGATGCCCTCGATCACCTGCCACAACGCCTCCGGGCTGGCCTGCACGGCCAGGCTCCGGTCGTCCACGAACAGGCTGCCGCCCGCCCAGTCGGGATCGGTGGGCAGCGGATCGCTCGGCGCGCCCGGCGTGGACGCCGAGGACCAGCGCGTGGCGACGTCGGCCCCCTTGATCTTCATCAGCGCCAGCGACACCGCCTGGCGGAAGCCGACCAGCCCGCCCTCGGGGTCGGGGACGTGGCGGGCGATGTCGTGCTCGCCGCACACGGCCTCGTTGCGCAGCGACTCCACCAGCGGGCGCGCGATGCTCGCGGGGACGGGCGTGACCAGCCCCACCCACAGGCTCGACAGCCGGGGGGTGAGCAGCGGCACCGGAATGATCAACCTGGGCGGCAGCCCGGCCACCGCGGCATAGCCGTGCATCATGTCGGCATACGTCAGGACATCAGGCCCGCCGATGTCGAACCCCCGGTTGACCGTCCCCGGCACCTGCGCCCACGCCACCAGATAACGCAGCACGTCCCGCACCGCGATCGGCTGGGTACGGCTGCGCACCCAGCGCGGCGTCGTCATCACCGGCAACCGCTCGGTCAGGTAACGCAGCATCTCGAACGAGGCCGACCCCGACCCGATGATCACCGCGGCCCGCAGCACCACCGCCGGGACCGCGCCGCGCAGGAAGATCTCCCCCACCTCTGCCCGCGACGACAGGTGCGGCGAGAGCCGCTCGTCCGCCGTCAACCCGCCCAGATAGACGATCCGCCGCACGCCCGCCGCGGCCGCCGCGGCCGCGAACGTGCGCGCCGCCAGCCGGTCCCGCTCGGCGAACCGGCCGCTCGTCCCCATCGCGTGGATCAGGTAGTACGCGACGTCCACCCCGTCCAGCGCACGGCGCGTGCGCTCGGCGTCGGTGGCGTCGGCCTCGACGGCCTCGACCTGTTCCGCCCACGGCAGGTCGCGCAGGCGTCCGGCCGAGCGCACCATGCACCGCACGTCGTGACCGGCGGCCAGCAGCTCGGGCGCCAGCCGCCCGCCGATGTACCCCGTCGCCCCTGTCACCAGGCACACTGCCATGCCCACGCACCTTCCCCATCCCCTGGGCCTCATGCCGGAGCGGTCCGGTCATCGTGCGCGTGCGGGCGCGGCCGGCTGGGCATCTGTGAGGCATGTCTGAAGTGCACGATCGTGACTGCCTGCGCACCGGACCGGCCGACGCGGCCACGTCGTGACTCGACCCGCGACCGCATCCGGTCTCGTCGTGAAGGGACGTCGATGGACACGGTGATCGTCCTGTTCAACAGGGACCTGCGGGTGCACGACCACCCGGCCCTGACGGCCGCCTGCGAACGCGCCCGCGCCGTGCTCCCCCTGTTCGTGCTGGACGACGCCGTCCCCGCCGGCCGCCGCCGCGGCTTCCTGCTGGAGTGCCTGGCCGACCTGCGGGCCTGTCTCCGGGAACGCGGCGGGGACCTGGTCGTCCGGCACGGCGACGTCGTGACCGAGACCATGAAGCTCGTCCACGGAACGGGAGCGGCGGCGGTCTTCGCCAGTGCCGACGTCAGCCTGCTGGCCAGGCGCAGGCAGGACCGGCTGGCCCGCGAACGGCTCTGCTACGAGCTCTTCCCCGGGGTCACGGTGGTGCCGCCCGGCACGCTCACCCCGTCCGGGGGCGGGGATCACTACCGGGTCTTCACGCCGTACTGGCGCGCCTGGAGCGGGCACCGGCGCCGTCCGCTGCTCGCGGCCCCCCGCCACGTGCCGACGCCTCACGACCTCGACGCCGGGCGGCTGCCGCGCCCGGCCCGGCCGGAACCCGTGCCTGGCGGCGAGACCGCCGCCCGCGACCGCGCCCGGCAGTGGATCCGCCGCGCCCTGCCGGGGTACGCCGACGGCCACGACGACCTGGCCGGTGACCGCACCTCCCGGCTGAGCCCGTACCTGAGGTTCGGCTGCCTGTCCCCGCTGGAGCTGGCCCACCTGGCCGCGGGCAGCGAGCCGTTCGTCCGCCAGCTGTGCTGGCGCGACTTCCACCACCAGGTCACCTCCGCCTTCCCGCGGATCAACCGGGACGACTACCGCCCCCGCGGCCACCGCTGGCGCGACGACGAGGACGCGCTGCAGGCCTGGCGGGAGGGCATGACCGGGCTGCCCGTCGTGGACGCCGGCATGCGCCAGCTCCTCGCCGAGGGCTGGATGCACAACCGGGCCCGCCTCATCGTGGCCTCCTACCTGGTCAAGGTCCTCGGGATCGACTGGCGGGCCGGCGCCCGGCACTTCTTCGAGCACCTGCTCGACGGCGACGTGGCCAACAACTCGGGCAACTGGCAGTGGATCGCCGGCACCGGCAACGACACGCGCCCCAACCGCGGCTTCAACCCGCTGCGCCAGGCCCAGCGGTACGACCCGGCGGGCGACTACGTGCGCCGTCACGTCCCCGAGCTCGCCGGCGTGCCCGCCGCCCACGTCCACCAGCCGTGGCTGCTGGGCACGCCCCCGGCCGGTTACCCGCGTCCGATGCTCTGACCGGCGACGTCGGGATCAGCCGTCCAGGGCGGCGGCGGTCGCGGCTCCGGGCGCCACCGGCACGATCTCGAACTCGACGAGGTCCGACCACTCGGCGACCCAGCGTTGCAGAAGTGCGATGTCGTCACATTCCATGAGCTGGAAGCAGCGGCTCAGATCAGCCGTCACCCAGCTGGAGACGAACACCAGACCTTCGCCGGTCATGCGGCCCTTCTCCCGGAACCGCCGGTAGACGGCCTTGGCGTCCTGGCCGCGGAATCGTTCGATCACCATGAACACCATCAGTCCTCCGACGGCTCCTGGTCCGGGACGGGCCGGAAGCCGGAGCACAGGATACGCAGCCAGGCGATGCGCTCGCCGGGGTCGTCGGCGTCCCAGTGGGCTCCGGGGGTGAGCGCCTTGAAGTCGACGGGGTCGCCGAGCAGGGCGTGCAGCGTGTCGTGCCTTCGCCCCGGCCGATCAGGTTCGGCGGGAGATGAACATGATGTACTCGCAGGGAGCGTTCGTCCGGTTGGCGAAGCCGTGGTCGGCGTCGGCCTGGAAGAACAGCGAGTCGCCCGTCTCCAGGGTCTCGTTGATCCCGCCGATCGCGACGGTGAGGGTGCCTTCGAGCACCACGAGCTGCTTCTCCGTACCCGGCGGGTAAGCGGGCAGCAGCCCGGTGGACACCTGGGCGGGGAGGTGGTGGAAGACCATCTCGGCCCCTCCCGCGCCCGGGGCCGCCGACACCATGTGCCGCTCGAAGCCGGTCTCCGGGTCACGGAACACCGGACGGTGACTCCTGCGCATGACGACGGCCACGCCGGACGCGGCCCCGGCCGGCGCGCCGATCAGGTCCGAGAGCGACGCGTCGAGCGCGTGGGCGATCCTGGAGGCGACGCCGATCGTCGGGCTCTTCTCACCGCGTTCGACCTTGGACAACATCGCCCGGCTGACCGACGACTGCGCGGACAGCTGTTCCAGCGTCAGGCCCGCCTCCTCGCGGCGTCGCCGCACGTTGACGCCGAACGCGCCGGCCAGGTCGCCACCGTGTTGTGGTTCGGCCACGTTTCCGTCTTTCTCGACCACCGTGCTCCTCGATCGATCCGTACCTCGCTGTCCCACAGTGTAGGGTTTCTCCTAAAGAAGATAGAGTCTTCTATCGAAGACGGGCGATGTGCGCCCGACATGACGGAGGTTCCATGCGTTTCAGTTCGGGTGGCCGGCTCCATGCCACGTTCGAGTTCGGCGAGCTGCAGGTGGTCTCGTTGCGCGACGGCTACATCGACATGCCGCCCACACGGCTGCGCGACGAGGACGGGCGCCCGCTCGGCGAGCTGCCCGACGCCGTCCCGCTGGCCGGCGACAACCTGCGGCTGTCGGTCAACGCCTTCTACGTCACCGACGGCACCCGGTCGTTGCTCATCGACACCGGCGCGTCCGATGCCTGGCACGACCCCACCATGGGCCTGATCTACGACGCGCTCGACGAGGCGGGGGTCGACCGCGCGGAGGTGACCGACGCGGCCATCACCCACAACCACGAAGACCACGTGAGCGGCCTGATCGCGCCGGACGGCTCGGAGGCGTTCCCCAAGCTTGAGCGCGTGTGGATCGGCGCGGGCGACGCCTCGGTCTTCGGCGGGCGGCGGCTGGAGCCGGTCCGCGACCGGGTCGTGCCCGTGTCGGAGAAGGTCGCGATCAACGAGTGGGCCACCGCCCTGCCGACGCCGGGCCACACCCCCGGGCACACCGTCTACGAGATCAGGAGCGGCGCCGGCCACCTTCTCGTCTGGGGCGACACCGTGCACGTCCCCACGCTGCAGTTCGACCAGCCGAAGGTGTCCTGGGAGCTCGACGGCGACCAGTCCCGGGCCCGCGCCGCGCGAGCGGCGCTGCTGGAACGACTGAGCCGGCCGCACCACTTCGTGGCCGGCGCCCACCTCGACTCACCCGGCATCGCCCGCGTGACGCCCGCCGGCGAGGGTTACGCGCTGGAGTACCTCGCACCGCCGATCGGCTGACCGGGCCCACGGGCTCCGGGCCGCGCCGGCGATGCGGCAGCCGGCCGGTCCGGCGCTCACGCGTCGGTCACCACGACGTCCTCGCTCCTGACGAACATGACGCGGTGGCCGAACTGGATCTGGTGGTACTCCTGGGCGCCGCGGACCACCCGGTGCTGCGTGGTCCACGTCCGGCGGGTACGCCGCCTCGCATGGATGCGGGCCCAGCTGGAGGTCACATGTCATAGCTTTCCGCATTCTTTCTGGAGACCCCGGACCCCGCACGGGCTCTCCGCCTTGCTCGTCCGGCCCGCTCTCACGCCAGGTCGAGGACCGCCTTGCCGTGCACGCGGCGGTCGAGGAGGGCGGCCGCCGCCTCGGCGGCCTCGTCCCAGCCGCCGCGCCAGGTGATCTCCGGGCTCAGCCTGCCGCCCGCGACCTGCCCGGCCAGCCAGGTCAGGTCGCGGTGCAGGCCGTGGCAGTAGAGCAGGTGGAAGGTCACGAGCGAGCGGTCGTGGCGGTCGGCGCCGCCGAACAGCGCGCCGAACGGGAAGCTCTCGCCCTCGCCGGTGGAGTGTCCGACGGCGACCAGCGTGCCGCCCTCCGTGAGCTGGTCGAACGCCTCGACCAGCGGGACGCCGCCGAGCAGGTCCAGGACGCCGTCGAGCCGTCCGCCGCTCTCGGCGGGGGCGGCGACGACCTCGTCCGCGCCGAGCGCGCGCAGCCCGTCGCCGTGCCGGTCCGGGTCGCCGGTGGCGGCGATGACGTACGCGCCGCCGAGCCGGGCGAGCTGCACGGCGTACCGGCCGACGCCGCCCGTCGCGCCGGTGACCAGGACCCGCCGCCCCAGGATCGGTCCGAGGCGGTCGAGCGCGCGCAGCGCGGTGGCGCCGGCGACCGGGATCGTGCTGATCGCGCCGAGGTCCGCGCCCTGCGGCACCACCCCGATCCGGTCGGTCGGGACGGCCCGCAGCTCGGCCCACCCGCCGTCCCAGCCCAGCGTGACCACGGGCGTGCCCACGGCGGGCCCCGAGCCGTCGGCCGCGGCCTGGACGACGACCCCCGCCGCGTCCCAGCCGAGCACCGTGCCCTCGGGCGCCTCCTGCAGAGCGTGCCTGACCTCGCCGTAGTTGAGCGACGTGGCGGTGACGCGGACCAGCGCCTCGCCGGGCGCCGGCACCGGGTCGGGCGCCTGGCCCACCCGCAGGCCACCGGGAACGGAACGGTCGACGATCAGAGCGCGCATGACGACATCCTCCAAAGTGCCACTGAGTGGCATAAGCCTATAGGAGGCATATGCGCTCCGGATACACTGGGGACGATGACCGCCGACCTGCTGCCGCTCCGCGAGCGCAAGAAGCTCAAGACCCGGGCCACCCTGGTGGACACCGCGCTCGCGCTGTTCACCGAGCGCGGCTTCGACCAGGTGACCCTCGACGAGCTGTGCGCGGAGGTCGAGGTCTCCAAGCGCACGTTCTTCCGCAACTTCGCCAGCAAGGAGGAGGTCGCCTCCGCCCCGCTGGAGGCCCTGTGGACCGCCCTCCTCGACGACGTCGAGCACGCGCCGCTCGGCGGCGGCCGTCCCGTGCTGGAGGTGCTGCAGGAGGCGATGCTCGCGGCGGTGCGGCGGATGTCGGCGGAGGGGCCGGAATGGGTGGCCCGCGTGCGGCTCAGCCAGGAGCTGTCGCAGCGCACGCCGTCCATCGCCGCGCACGGGCTGCAGTTCTGCGACCGCACCAGCGCGGCCTTCGAGGCCACCCTGCGCAGGCGGCTCGGCCTCGGCGACCGCGACCCGCGGCCCAGGCTGGCGCTCGACCTGCTGGTGGCGGCCTTCCACGCCGCCCTGCGCGGCTGGACCACCGCCTCACCGGACCCCACGCTCGACGACCTGCTCGCCGAGCTGCGCACCGTCTTCGCGGCCACGCCGCAGGCGGCGACGTTCACCGGCGACGAGCCGCCCCGCTGAGCCCCCTGGACCGGCAGGTTCAGGCCGGCTGACCCGCCCGGCGGCGGAGCCCGTCGTCACGGTGTTCGGCGCGGCCAGGCGCGCTTCGCGCGGACCGGCCCACCAGGTCCTCACCGAGGGGGTCACCGCGGCCTTCACCGCCGCCGCCATCCTCCTGGCCCTGACCATGAAGAACCGACCGGCTCCCACCGCCGCGGAGGAGCCCACCCGATGACGTGACCGATGTGAAGCCGCGCCTCATCGGGCGTCACGGCCACAGGTGGGCCGGAAGGGGTAGCCCGGGAAGTAGGTGGCCCACTTCTCCGGCGTGAGGCCTCCGCCTGCCCGTTGGCAGATGGTGGCGGCCGCGGCCGCCGGGGTGAGGTCGAAGCGCTGGTAGGGGATGCGCTCGGAGGCGACGTAGAGGGCGTTGTCGTGCAGGGTCATGGCCAGGACGGTGCTGCCAGGAGCCGTGATGGGAGCTCCCATGGGTTGCCGGGTGTCGGTGTCCCACAGCTGGATCGCGCCGTTGGTCATCCCGACAGCGAACACGCGCCCGTCCGGGGAGAAGGCGAGGGCGCTGACGTCCGCGGCCAGGGCCGTGGACGTCAGGGTGCCGAGGTGCCGTTGCACTGTGCCGTCCCAGAGCGCGGTCTGCCCACCCCCGCTGCCGACGGCGAGGAAACGTCCGTCAGGGCTGAAGGCCAACGCGCCGGCCACACCGGTCCTGCCCGCACGGCGGATCGGTGTTCCGGTGGCGAGATCGGCGACGTGCCCCTGCGTGGTGACCAGCAGCCGCTCGGCGGGGTCGACGGCAAGGCGGCCGGTGATGCCGGGCACGGTCGCGGAGACCCGGCCTTTGATCGGATCCCAGACGGCGATCGTCGTGACGGCAGAGGGAAAGTCGGCGAAGGTCACGCCGCTGATCAACAGGTTGCCGCCCGCGAAGGCGAGGTCCTGTCCCGTCGACAGGAGAGGCGAGCTCGCGCCGACGCGCCGGCTGTCGAGATCCCACATCCACGCCTTGAACGACGGGGCCTGAAGGACGTCGCCGTAGGCCAGGACCCGGCCGTCACGCCGGAAGGCGGCGACGGCGCGGCATCCGGGCCCTCCTGAGGTGGTCGCCGGACAGGGCAGCGGCGGTGGGCCGGGAAGGCGCTGCCCGCTGGTGCCGTCACGTAGCTCCACGCGGTTGTCGTAGGTGACGGCGAGGCGCCGACCGTCGGGGCTGAAGGTCGCACCCGTCGCGAGGTCCTCTCCCCAGCTGCTCTCCGAGGCGGCGTTGAGTCGAAGCGTGCGGACGGTGGCCAAACCGGTGAGCGCCCCGGCCAGGTAGCGGATGCGGTCAGCGGCCGGGTCGATCCTGAGGTCGAACGCGCGCTCGCCGCCGAGAGGGTGCCGGAACAGCAGTTCGTCGGTCTGGCCCGACCGCCATACCAGGAGCTCGTCCATGCCGGCCGTGGCCAGGAAGGAGCCGTCCTGGCTGAATCCGATCTCATACACGTCCGGCGCCGGGAGGGCGGGGGCTGGCCTGCCGTCGGGCAGGTGCCACTGCCGGACCCGGCCGTCTTCGGCCAGCAGCAGGCGTCGCCCGTCCGGGGCCAGGAACAGGCGCTCTTCCCGGCACTGTTCGGCCGACAGCGTCGGCGCCCAGGACGCCGTGATCTTGTGGCCGTCGTCCAGGTTCCACAGCTGGAGCGGCGCGCCGGGCACGCACAGCGCCATGATCTTGCCGTTCGCGCTGATCGTGGCGTCGGGAGCGCCGGTTTCCATGCGCTCACGCCCTCGCACGCGTGCCATGGCCTCCGCAGGGGCCCCTCCCCCGCGGTACAGTCCTGGCTTCTTCCGGGAGGTGCTCACCTCCAGGACCTTCTGCCGGGCGAAGGGGTTCCATACGCGGACGCGGTAGCGGGAGCCGTCCGCCTGGTAGACGATGACATGCCTTCCGCTGCGGCTGACCTCGGCACCGAGGTTGGTGGTGTCCAACGGCGAGAGGTCGTAGCGGCCGGTGACCATGTCGAACAGCGTCACGGTCGAGTTGACGGCACGAACGCCCAGGAGAGGTAGCAAGCGGGCATCGCCCATACCCAGGGCGACTTGTGACAACTCACCTGACATCTGGCCGAGAGTGGTAAGAGTGGCTCGTCCGGTGTCCACATCCCAGCGCGTGATTTCGCGGTCGCCGACGCTGACGAGGAAGTGGCCGTCGGTGCTGAGCCAGCGCAAGGCGTCCGGGGCGAGGTCGGGGTCGGTGAAGGTGTCCTGCTGGGGCTGACGGCCGGCGGTCAGCAGCGCGCCGCGGGTCTCTGGCAGGTCGGCCAGGCGCCAGGCGGCGAGGCTGAGCTGCATCGCCAGGCGCGGGTCGGACTGGCGCAGGCTCTCGGCGGTGCCGATCATCTGGCGGGCGTACGCCTCGCGCTGCCGTCGGCTGCTGACGGTGTTCTGCTGCCAGGCCAGGGACGCGGCCACCAGCGCGAGCGTTGCCACGACCGACAGGACCAACGTGCGCAGGCGGCTCCGGCGGCGTGCGGCATGGTGGGTGGCCGTGCTGGCCTGGAGAAAGTCCCGCTCGTCTGGGGTGAGCGTGTCGAGGTGACCGGTGAGGTGTTGGCGGGCGGTGGCCAATTGCAGTCCGCGGTAGAGGGTGCCGGGGTCGCGGGCGTGGTCGTTCCAGGCGGTGGCGGCCTCGGTCAGGCGGCGGTGGACGCGTAGCCGTTCGCGGTCTTCCTCCACCCAGTCGCGCAGGCGGGGCCAGGCGGTCAGGAGGGCTTCGTGGGCCAGGTCGGCGGTGTCGTCGTCCAGGGTGATCAGGCGGGCGGCGGCCAGGCGTTCCAGCAGGGCCGGGCCCGGGTCGTGCGGGTCGCCGGTGAGCAGTTCGGCACGCCGTACCGGGCGGCGGGTGTCCTGCGCGCCGGACTCGCCCGGCGTGACCAGGCGCAGCAGCAGCTCGCGTAACCGCAGCCGCTCGACAGCGGTGAGATCGGCGTACAGGGTTTCGGCGGTGTGGGCGACCGCGCCGTGGATTCCTCCCGTGGCCTCGTAGTCGGCCAGGGTGAGTGCCTTGCCGTGGTGACGCCGCCAGGTCTCCAGCAGGGCGTGCGACATCAGCGGCAGCCCGCCGGGCTCGCCCGCCACCTCCTCGATGACGGTCGCGGTCAGTTCACGCTGGACGATCAGCCCGGCGGCCCCCGCCGGTTTGACGATCGCCTCCCGCAATTCCGGCCGGCTCATCGGGCCGACCGGGACCGTGGAGTCCCGGACGGCCTCCATCAGGGCGGGGTGGCGGGCGCAGTGGTCGAAGAAGTCCGCGCGGACGGCCACGACCACCCGGCCGTCCTGATCATCCTTGCTCTTGCCGACCAGGGCGTCGATGAACGCCTGCCGTTCGTCCGGGTCCTGGCACAGGGTGAACGTCTCCTCGAACTGGTCGACCACGATCACCTCCTCCCCGCCGGCGTCCGGCAGCGCCGCCCGCGGGCGGGCGCCCGGCGTGACCACCCGCACCGCGCGCGGCCGCAGTCTGGGCACCAGCCCCGCACGCAGCAGCGAGGACTTGCCGCAGCCCGACGGGCCCACCACCACGACCAGGCGATGCGCCTCCACCAACTCGGCCACCCGCTCGACCAGCGCGGCCCGGCCGAAGAAGTACGCCTGATCGGCGGTCTCGAACCTGGCCAGCCCCCGATACGGCGCCCGGCCCTCACCTTCGCCCGAGCCGGTGGCCGCACGGGCCGCGGCCAGAGCCTGCTCCCACCGGGCCCGCCACTGCTCGACGTCCCCGCCGCACGCCTGCACATAGGCCAGCGCGACCGGCAGCGTCGGCAACCGGTCTCCCGCCGCGGCCTGCGCCAGCGTGGCGGCCGAACACGGCACCCGCGCGGCCATCGCCCGATACGACGGCCCACCCGCCTCGTGCCGGAGCTTGCGCAACTCCACGGCGAAGGCGGCTACCGGGCCGTCCGCCGGATCGACCGGCCGTTCACGACGCCCCACACGATCCCCCATATCCCCGAATACGGGCAAACCAGCACAACGTACCCAGCCCTGTGGAGACGATCAAGTTTTGTTCAGGTGGCGAATCGGGGTTCCAGACAATGCAGCCGCCACCAAGACTGGCCCCTGCCTGCCGTTATCCGCTCGGCGGGCCGGCCATTTCACGCCCTGGGACCACCCGGGCAACAATGCGAGGAGAACTCATGCTGAAAAGGTTCATCCCGGCAGCCGTCGCCGCCGCCTCTCTGGCGGGGCTGGCATTCGCGTCACCGGCGAACGCGGAAGCCATGTCCGACAACACGGCGTACGGCTGCGCAGCCGGAGACTTCTGCATGTACTCGACAGAGGTCATCTCCGCAGGCACGAAGATCGGCATCGGCCGGGGCGAAGACTACGGGCCGGTCAGCGTGGCCAACAGCCAGTACAAGGGCGTCCGATCCTTCTTCAACAACGGCACGCACGACCCCTATGACTATGACTACGTCCTTGTCACATACGTCTACTCGAACGGCGCCGAGTACTCGAAGTGCATCCCCCGCGCCCTGAACGGCGACCTCAAGCGGGGACACAGGACGGTCGATTCTCCCGTGACCGTCACCTGGATCCAGTGGAGAAGGGAAGGCTGCGCCAAGTAGTCCGCAGCCGCCGATATCCCAGCAGCACCCGGGGCCGGTCCGACGCCACGGAGGCCGTCGGACCGGCTGGTGGGGCCGCGCGACCCGGAACCGACCGGACCGGATCGCCGGCGGCCCCCCGTTGGGCACTGAATGCGTACCCACGCCGAGGCACGAGCGGAAACCCGCATCAAGAGTGGTGACGAGAGGTGATGGCATGACCAGGACAGCGCTCAAACTGGCCGCGATCGGGCTGTTGGCCGCAGCCGGACTCGCCCTGGCCGCCGGCCCGGCAGCCGCCAAGGACGACTTCTACCCCAGCACCGGCGGGATCGCCCCGATGGGCGACGACTTCTGGCCCCACAGCGGTGGGATCGCCCCGAAAGAAGACTATTACCCCAGCACGGGCGGGTTCGCGCCCATGAAGGAGGACTTCTACCCCGGCGCCGGCGGGTGAGCGTCGGCCTGGACTCGCCCAGACCGTGAGCAAGGCCAGGCTCGCGCGCCGTCCAAGGGTGTGAGCCTGGCGCACATGGCCCCGGAGCGCGGCCCGAGGGGCGCGGGGCCGCCAGAATCGCTCAGCTGAGCCCGGACTACGTCTTTGCCGACGCCGCCAGCCGGGTATGTGGTTGCCGAGCGACATCGATCGGTTCCGCACTGTAGCGATCACGGATATGGCGAGGGCATCATGGCCACCAAGACAATCGACGTTTCTTTGGCGACCATTCACAACGTAGGCACGCGCAGCGTCTCGCCGAAAGGTGCCATAACCGCCAGAATCGTCCGCGCCGTAGACGACGAACAAACCTTCGAGGCCGAGGAACTATATCTGCGCCTCAACCTGGAAGAGCCGATTCATCCAAGCGGCGCGACACGCATCAAGCCAGGCGAGAGCCTCACCTACAACGTCACGAAGCAGCTCACGGTTTCGCACTTCGAGCAGGAGACCGAAGGTCATCTCAACCAAATGCTGGTATTCAACCAGAGCCTGGAAGAACACATAGCGTTCCTGAACGAAGACCTTCCTTATCAAGGCCCCTTCAACCGCAAGGTACGCTTCGATGAGATCGACGGTTTCCAGACGATCGAGTGCAACTATCACGCCTTCACTGAAGATGTGGACGCAAAAATCCTCGTGACCTACACGGTGAACCTTGTTTCTTCGTCCGGATGACCGGACGCGCCCGGTTTTCCAGAGTCGGCGGCCCGCATTCGCCCGCCCGTACCGCTACCCGGACGGCAACGAAGACGTCTGGGACACCTCGCGGGCGGCGCGACCGTTGCCCTCACCGACGATGAGCAGGTGACGCCGGCCATGCAGTACCGGCCGGGGCCTGGACGCGTACTGCTGGAGTTGCCGGGCGGAAACGCGGACGGGGACGAGCCGGTCGAGGCCGCGGCGGCTCGGGAACTGCTGGAGGAGACCGGCTACGAGGCCGCGACGCTCGAACCGGTCATGCAGACATTTCTGGCCTTGTACGCCCTACATCGCCGCCACCCCTGATCGGGTGAGCCCGATCAGCCGCTTGGGGCGCGTCAGCCCCCTGACCACGATGCCGGCGGTGCTCGATCAGCCGGACGCCGCCTTCCACTCCGGGGCCAGGATGGAGTGGACGACCGAATCCCGCCACCCGCCGGCGAGCTTCAGGTGCCCGCGGATGACGCCCTCCTCGACCATCCCCAGCCTGCTCATGACCCGCCCGGACGCCTCGTTGACCGGGCTGCGCGCGCCCCAGACGCGGTGGACGCCGAGCTGCTCGAACCCGAGCCGCAGGAGCAGACGTACGACCTCGTCGCCCAGCCCCTGACGCCACCGGTCCGAGCGCAGCGCGAACCCGATCTGGGCACTGTTCTGCAGCGGGTGGCCGAGGTCGATCGAGATGCGCGCGAACGCCACCAGCTCGCCGTCCGGCAGCACCGCCGCAAGACAGTAGTCCGTCCGCGGGTCGTGGCGGGCCGACTCCATCACGCCGGTCATGATGCTCTCGACCTGCTCGCGGTTTCGGGGCTCGAAGCTCATGTGCTCGGCGACCCGCGGGTCGCCGTAGATGGCCAGAAGCCCGTCGACGTCCGTCGGGACGAACTCCCGCAGGGCCAGCCTCGGGGACGAGATCGTGACCGGATACATGCACGCTGACCTTACCGGCCGCCCGCCTTTACAATGTAGATTGAATTCGAGCGTCGGCGACACGCCGGCCCGCCACCCGCTCCCCCCAGACACTTACCGCTTGACCTGCAGAAACACGTCCGTGGGGCGTGACCGTGCCCGGGAGATCGCCGTCACCCTGTTGTGCGCGGTGCAGTACCACAACGATCTGTCGGATCTGTGGCCGGCGGAGCAGCTCAGCCGGCCCCGCTGCGGTGACGTCCGCCGTCACAAAATCACGCCCGCTGCCCGTGCCTGAGCCGTTCCGGCTGATCCGGTGGTCAGTTCGGCACGTCCAGGCCGGCGCTGCGGGCCGCGTGCATCGCCGCGGTGACGAACTGCTCGTAGGTTCCCATGCCGTTCTTCAGGCCGAAGAGGTCGGTCTGCCGGTACTCCACGACCACGTGGGTCGCCTTGTACGGCGTCGTCTTCTGACCCATGGAGTACGTGAACCACTCCGGCGGCCGTCCGGGGAAGGGCTCGTGGGCGGGGTAGCCGCGGGGCGGGGACATCGCGTCGTAGGCGATGCCGCGCGGGCCGTCGCCGCTCATGTGGACGGCCAGCGTCTCGTTGCCCTGGCCGGGGTCGCCGGCCTGGATCGACCGCAGCCACCAGAACAGGCTGAGCTGGTTGTCGTACGTCTGCCGCCCGCCCAGACCGTACGGCCGGGGGCACACCCGGGAATTCTGGTCCCCGTCGGGCAGGGCGTTGACCATGGCGTCGAAGGCGGACCGTTCCACCTCCGTCAGCGCGTTCATGTACACCGAGCGCAGGTTCGTGCGCGGCAGCAGCGCGAAGCCCGCCTTCGGCCCGTCGCCGGAGGTGAGGTTCTGATGGGCGAAGACCCACAGCATGTACTGGATCAGCGTGACGAACCCGATGAGGTTGGCCGTCTGGTGGCGTCCCTGCAACCACGCGCCCACCCGGGCGCTGGGATCGAAGCCGAGCACCCCCAGCCGGGCGGGCAGCTCGGCCAGCGGCACGTCCAGGGTGGCCTGAGCCGTGCCGTGGACGAGGTCCCTGCCGGCGGTCAGGGCCAGGACGTCGCCCTTGGCGTAGACGGTCGTCATCACCGGGTTGCCGGTGAGGTCGAAGTCGCACCTCTTGACGGGCGCGGCCAGGGACACGGTCATGATGTTGCCCACGTTGGTGCCCGGCACGAAGCGCAGGCCGTCGGACGGCTGGACGTCGTCGTGGGTCTTGAGGTGTCCCTGGGCCACGCGCACGGCCTGCGTCCTGGTGCTCGTCCGGGCCCTGCTCGACCGCCTGGTGCCGGTCGTCGGCTCGTCCTCCTGCTCGTCGGACCGCAGGAACGGGTCAGGAAGCTGGGTGCTGTCGGGGGAACGGCCCGTCAGCAGGCTGATCAGCTCGCCGATGAAGACGAGCTGACGGCGCAGGGCGGCCCACGTCGTCACCGAGTCGGTGATGATCTCGACGTCGCCGCCGTCGGACTCGATGGCGACCCCGGGGTCCTGCCAATAGCAGACCCGTCCCTTGGACGGCAGGGCGTTCTCGGTCTGCCAGCCGTTCTTGGTGTTCGCCAGAAACCGCAGCTCGTCACGCTGGAACTGCCATTCGAACCCGATCGTGGGCATGGGCGCCTCCTGGGGATGTGCGTGGCTGCCCCTCCCGAGCAGGTCCGGCGTGCCCCAGATACGTGCTGACGGGTGGAGTTCCTTTCGTCACCGGCTCCGCCGGCTGCCCGGTCTGTCCACCACGAGGGTCCCGGCGAGCCGGTCGTGCAGTCCGCGGCCGGCGGGGTCGGTCAGGGCCGACAGTCCGTCCAGGGCCAGCAGCGCGATCCCGGCCTGCGGGACGAAGGCGGGCAGCGGGAAG
Organism: Nonomuraea sp. NPDC049637; assembly: GCF_040675235.1. NCBI lineage: Bacteria > Bacillati > Actinomycetota > Actinomycetes > Streptosporangiales > Streptosporangiaceae > Nonomuraea > Nonomuraea sp. NPDC049637. Next base: position 4,378 of record NZ_JBFAOM010000031.1, on the reverse strand, counting down.
ACCAGCGCCCGCACGGCCAGCCTGCGCCACGCCGGGCGGCGGCCCGCGCCGGCGGCGACGATCCGCAGGCGCATGACCAGCTTGCCGAGGGTGTGCCCGCTCAGCGCGTAGAGGAAGACCACCGGCAGGACGATCAGCCGCCCGTCGTCCTGGAAGATCGGCTCCCGCCAGATCGAGTCCAGCAGGCCGTGGTCGAGGTCCGGCGCGTACGTGGCGCCCAGCCTGGGCAGGGCGAGGAGGATCGTGATCACGACCAGGTAGTCGATCAGCAGCGCCGTCACCCGCCGCGACGACCGTGTGCGCGCCGGCCGGTCGTCGGGGGGCATCCAGCGTGCGGCGAGCAGCATCAGCACCAGGCCGATGCAGGCTACGACGGCGATGACCGGCACACCCCAGCCGACCGCGAACTCCACCACGCGGCCGGCGTCGCCGCGCAGCGTTTCCAGGACGGTCCTGAGCGTTCCCGAGCCGGACGTCCGATGCGCCCACTCGGCGGGCACGGTCCCCCAGGACTGCCAGGTGGGAAAGGCGGCAGCGGCCACGGCCGCCGTCCGGACCAGCCAGACCCACGGCGGCAGCGCAGAGCGCCGGGGGAGGCCCGCGACCACGGCGGGACGTGCCGCGAGCCGCCGCCTGAGCAGGACGTAACCGACCAGCGCCGGCCAGAACAGCAGCCGGGCGGGCTCGTCCAGGATCGCCTCGAAGCTGAGCCAGTTCAGCAGGCCGCCGCTCGTGCCGGTCGCCCAGCCGTCGGTCAGCACGACGGCGAGGGTGACGACGCAGGCGACGACGAGGTAGTCGATCAGGAACAACAGCCCCGCGCGCCAGATCGGCGTCACGGCGGGTTCCTGGGCGGGGCCCAACGCGTGCGTCGCGAGCAGCACCAGCGCGGCGGAGATCAGCAGGGCGTTCTCCACGCGGCCCCAGGAGCCGATCACGGCCTGGAACCAGTCCAGGCCGAACAGTTCGAGCTCCTCGCCGCACGGCCCGTCGCCGGCGTACCAGGGGGTGAGCGGGATCGCGATCGCGGTCAGGACGAGCAGCCCCGCGGCCCGTCTCCCGGCCGCCGCCGAACGCCAGTGTCCCAGGGCGGCGAGCACGACGAGCACCGGGATTCCCCAGGTCGTCATGAGTGCCGTCAGCGTGCCGAGGTCCCCGCGCAGCGGCAGGAACGGCGAGATGCCCCCGAGATCACCGACCCCGCCCATGCAGAAGTAGAGCTGCGAGGCGAGGTCTTTGGGCTGCCAGGCGATCCAGGTCGGGTAGGCGGCGGCGGTCAGGGCGGCCGCCCAGACCAGCAGGGCTGATCGCGACAATCGGGGCTCCAGGTGTTCGGCGCGACAGCCTATCGGTGATCTTGCAGCCGAAGCAGCCCGGCGGCCGACACGGCCAGTTACACGTCCCTCAAAGGGCCATAAATCCCGATTTTTCTGCCTATTTACCTCGATATTGACCTCCTGTAGTTCATCAACTCAAATGCAGGTGACCCCATCCATCGCCCGCCGGCGCAAAGGGAGCGACCCCATGAGACGCAATGCCGTGTTAGCCCTGGTCACGAGTGCCGTCTGTGTGCTCGTGGCCACTTCGGTCCCCGGTCCGGCGGACGCCGCCAAAGGCGATCCCGCCGACCTCCTGGTGAAGGCCAGGCCCGCACTGCTGCACAGCTCGCCCGAGGACGCGTACGTACGGCAGAGCCCGACCGAAGGGCAGGGCGGCCTGCGCTACACGCCCTACACCCGCACCTACCGGGGGCTGCCGGTCTACGGCGGCGACTTCGTCGTGGTCAGCGCCGCCACCGGCGAGGTCCTGAGCACCTCCGTCTCCCAGGACAGTCCCCTGGACGTGGCCACCACGCCCAGGCTCAGCGCCGCCGAAGCAGCCCGGGTGGCCGCAGGCCAGCTGCCCCGGGTCTCCTCCGTTGCCACGCCCCGGCTGCTGGTCATGGCCCAGGGACGCGGCCGGCTGGCCTACGAGGTGCTCGTCCACGGCGCCGTCGGCGGCAGGGAGAGCAAGCTGCACGTCTTCGTCGACGCGCTGACCGGCGCGGTCGTCCTGAAGTCCGACGAGGTCAGGGCGGGGGTGGGCAACAGCTACTACAACGGCAACCCGGTCACGATCGGCACCATGGCGACCGGCTCCTCCTTCGCCATGATCGATCCGGTACGGCGGAACGTGCGCTGCGGCGGCCCGAACGGCGCCGCCTTCACCGGGCCCGACGACTTCTGGGGCAACGGCAGCGGCACCAACCTCGAAACCGCCTGCGTCGACACGCTCTTCGCGATCGACACCGAATGGGACATGCTCAAGGCGTGGCTGGGACGCTCCGGCTTCAACGGCGCCGGCGACGGCTACCCCGCCCGCGTCGGCCTGAACGACGTCAACGCCTACTGGAACGGCGTCAACACCGTCTTCGGCCACACCTCCGACAACCTGCGCCAGCTCACCGCGATGGACGTCGTGGCGCACGAGTACGGCCACATCGTCTTCGCCACCACGCCCGGCATTGACCTCGGCGACAACGAGAAGGCCATACTCAACGAGTCCACCGGCGACATCTTCGGCGCGCTGACCGAGCAGTACGCCAACGAGCCCGCCACCCTCGACCCGCCGGACTACACCGTCGGCGAGGAGGTCAACGTCGACGGAACCGGCCCGATCCGCTACATGTACAAGCCGTCGCTGATCCCCGGCCACCCCGACTGCTACAGCAGCGCGGTGCCGTCGATGCCGCCGCAGGTGGGGGCTGGCGTCCAGAACCACTGGTTCTACCTGCTGGCCGAGGGCAGCAACCCGGCGAACGGCCAGCCGCCCAGCCCGACCTGCGACTCCTCCTCCATCGTCGGGCTCGGCGCGCGCAAGGCGGGCCAGATCTACATGGGCACGCTGCTGCGCAAGACCTCCGTCTGGCCGCACACCATGGCCCGCCGCGCCTCGCTGCAGGCGGCCCTGGACATGTTCCCCTCGTCGTGCCTGGAGTACAACACGGTCAAGGCCGCGTGGAACGCCGTGCGCGTGCCCGCCCGGGCCGGCGAGCCGTACACGTGCGACTTCTCGGTCGCGGTCAGCCCCACCGCGGCGACCGTGCAGCCGGGCCAGACCGTGAGCGTCACCGTCGGCAGCGCCGTCGTCTCGGGCGCCGCGCAGCAGATCTCGCTGTCCGCCAGGGGGCTTCCGGCGGGCATGACGGCCTCCTTCAGCCCGGCGAGCATCACCACCGGCGCCACCTCCACGCTGACCGTCACGGTCGGCGCGACCACCGCGGCCGGCACTTACCCGATCACGGTGCTGGGCGACGGCGTCGCCCTCGACCACACGGCCACCCTCACCCTGACCGTGGGCCCATGAGCCGATGACGCCGCGCCCCCGCTTCCGGCGTTCCGGTCCGGTGCGCCGGAAGCAGGCGCTGAGCTCGGCTTTAAGGCCGCTGAAAGGTCGCTGCCTAACGTTCTGCGCGGGCCGACACCAACCGCAAGGAGCGACATGAGGTTCATCGCAGCAATCGCCGCCACGATCGCGCTCGCCGCCTCCCCGGCCGCGGCCGAACCCGAGGAGAGCGACCGGGAGATCCCTCTCGCGTCCATCGAGTACACGACCGGTCTCACCGTGACCTTCTCCGACAGCCAGCCCTCCGACGAAGTCGGGATGTCCCAGCTCGGGATCATCGGCCGCGCGCCGCTCATCGCCTGGGACCGGAGCAACAGCTACCTGCAGACGTACCTGGAGATCACGCCGCCCGACGTGCCGGTGCCCCGGCGTCTCGTCGACGACCACGGCCCCGACCTGCCCGCCGAGTTGCAGGGACGGCGGATCACCAGCGAGCCGGTCACCGTACGCGGTCTGACCGCTCCGGCCGGCGCCGTGCTGTCCGCCTCGTGCACCGCCGAGCACTTCAGCTCGCATCTCTGGCACGAGAACGGCCAGGCCGGCATGGCGCCCAAGTCGTTCACCACCCTCGACTTCGGCGGCTTCAAGGAGCGTCGCGCGGAGAGCTTCATCTTCAACTGCCTGCCGGCGGGTTCGCCGAGCTACCTGTGGGCCCGGCACCGGCTGTACTACTGGAACGGCACGAGCTGGTGGAAGCAGGCGGAGGAGAAGGTCGGCCCCGGCCTCCAGGCGGAAGAGGTCAAGGGCACGATCAAGCTCCACCGCAGGGTCAGCTATGACGACGGGTGGGGGTCCAACCCGAACTGCCTCGGCGGAGCCTGCAAGTACACCCGTGAGGGACGTTTCACCAGCTGACCGTCCCCACACCCGTACGGCCGCCTCGACCCCGGCCGGGGGCGGGGGGGGCCCGCCCCCCCCCCCCACAAATCCCCCCCCCCCCGCACCCCCCCCCCCCACCCCGCGGCACACCCCCCGCCCAGGCCCGAAGGGAGAG
>NZ_JBFAOM010000030.1:0-126426 GCF_040675235.1 Nonomuraea sp. NPDC049637 | reverse complement strand
CGAGGAGACCGTCGAGGAGTGACCCCCGCGGGCCGGCGGTTCGCGGGGACGGCAAGGCGGGCCGGCGGTTCGCGGGGACGGCAAGGCGGGCCGGCGGTTCGCGGGGACGGCAAGGCGGGCCGGCGGTTCGCGGGTTCGCCCGGTCAGTCCGAAGGAGGGCCGGCCGCTACCTGGGGCCGCCGGAGAGCCCGCGGGCGTTGCGGACGACCTTCGGCGGCCGGCCGCCGAACAGCTCGCTGACCGTGACGAAGCGGTAGCCGCGGGCGGACAGGCCCTTCAGCACCCGCGGGAGGGCCTTGACCGTGGTCGGGTGGATGTCGTGGAACAGGATGACGCTGCCGGGGCGGACCCGCTTGAGCGAGACGCGGGCCACTCTGGCGCTGTCGCGGTAGCGCCAGTCGAGGGTGTCCACGCTCCACAGGACCAGCGGCCGGTGCGCCTGCCGCCGCACGTCGCGGTCCGTCGCGCCGTACGGGGGGCGTACCAGGCCGGGCACGACGCCCGCGGCGGACTTCACGGCCTGGTCGGTGCGGGCGAGCTGGGACCTGATCGCGGCCGGCGACAGCCTGGTCAGGTCGGGGTGGGACCAGGTGTGGTTGCCCAGCTCGTGCCCCGCCTCGGCCGTGCGGCGCACCACGTCGGGGTAAACGCCGACGTTCCGGCCGACGACGAAGAACGTGGCGTGGGCCCGGTACTTCGCCAGGTGGCGCAGCAGCGTCCCGGTGTAGGGGCCCGGGCCGTCGTCGAAGGTGAGCGCCACGCACTTGACCTTGCGGCAGTCGGGCTTGTCCGCCTCGACGGGCTCGGCGGGCCTGGCGGGCTCGGCGGGCTCGGCAGGCTCGGCAGGCCCGGTGGGCTCGGCGGACGGCCCGGTCCGGTCCGGCCGGTGGCCGGGCTTGTGGTCCGGCTTGTGGCCGGGCCTGTGGTCGGGCTTCGGCGCGGGGGAGGCCGACGGCGCCGGGTGCGTGGGGGAGGGCGTGGGGCCGGCGGGGGTGGCCCCGGTGAGCGCGGTCGTGACGGCCAGTGTCGCCGCGGTCATCCCGATACCGGACAGGTACCGCTTCATGCCGCCGTTCATGACGTTCCCCCTCATGCACCGCCCCCGGTGCGTCATCCCCTGAGAACGGCCCAGAAGGACCGTTCCACAGAGTTGGACACCAGATCCGCCCGCAAGGTTCGCAAGAGTGCTCCGGATGAAGGTTTCTCCCATGCTCATGGGGCAGAGGTGTCCGCACGTGACAGCACAGACCGTTCAATGAAGAAGCTGACGCCTTGTCAGGCACGGGAGGCATCGAGGATGCGGAACGGCCGGACCAGTACGACGCTCGCCCTCGCGGGGCTCCTGCTCGCCGGATGCGCCTCCGGTGGCGGCGGCGCCCAGCCGGCGGACGGCCCGCGGCAGGCCGAGGGCCCGGTGGCCAAGCTGGCGATCACCCCGGCGGACGGCGCCGAGAAGGTCGCCCCCGACACCGGGATCAGCGTGCGGGTCACCGGCGGCAAGGTCACCAAGGTGACCGTCGCCGACGCCAAGGGACGCCAGGTGACCGGCTCGACGGCGGCCGACGGCACCTGGCGGCCACGGTGGCCGCTGCGGCCGGCGACGTCGTACACGGTGAGCGCGCAGGCCACCGGCACCGACGGCAAGGCCGTCACCGGGCGGTCGTCCTTCACCACGCTCAAGCCCAGGAAGGCCCTGCAGAGCGGCATGTCGCCGCTGGACGGCGAGAAGGTCGGCGTCGGGATGCCGGTCCAGCTCCTGCTGTCCCACCCGGTCACCTCCAGGCAGGCCCGCGCGGCGATCGAGCGCTCGCTGGTGGTGGAGATGTCCGAGCCGGTCGAGGGCGCGTGGAGCTGGGTGAGCGACCGCGAGGTGCAGTTCCGGCCGCGCGAGTACTGGCCGGTGGGTGAGAAGGTCAAGGTCGTCGCCCATCTGGCCGGGCTGCGCGCGGGCGAGGACCTGTGGGGGACCAGGGACCGCAGCCTGTCCTTCACCGTCGGCCCCCGGCACGTCACCAAGGTGGACGCCGACCGCCACCGGGCCGTCGTCACCGCGGACGGCAGGGTCGTCCGGACGATCCCCGTCAGCCTCGGCAAACCCGGCGACGACAGCTACTCCGGCATCATGATCGCCCAGGAGAAGGCCGCGGAGACCGTCATGGACTCGGCCACCATCGGGGAGCCGGGCGAGTACCGGATCAAGACCAAGTGGAACGTCCGGATGACCTACAGCGGCACCTTCTTCCACGCCGCGCCCTGGTCGACCGGCGCGCAGGGCAACTCCAACGTCAGCCACGGCTGCGTCAACGCCAGCCCTGCCGACGCTCGCTGGTTCTACGACTTCACCCAGCGCGGCGACGTCATCGAGGTCAAGGGCACCTCGCGCAAACTCCGGTTCGGCAACGGCCCGACCCCGTGGGCCAAGTCGTGGACGGAATGGCTCGCCGGCAGCGCCACGGGCAAGCCCGTGACCGGTTAGACCCCCATCTGAGGGCAGGACCTGCGCGAACATCAGAATGTCGCCTTGCCCGCGGGGGCCCGCACCACGATCATGTCGCCAATGGACGCCGACGTACCCCTGGACTACTACCTGATCTACGCCGCCGACCGTGGCCGCGGAACACTTCCCCTGGGCATCCTGGTCGAGGAGTTCGTGCTCTGCGACGACTACACGGCCGCGGGCATCGACTGCGCGGAATGGACGGCCGAGTGCGGCGAGTGGCGCGAGTCGCCCGGATCCAGCCGGGCCATCCGGGCCGACCCCGCGCTGCGCGACCGGGTGCTGCCCGTGACCCGGCGCGACGCCCGCGAGACCTACTCGATGCTCGGCGGCGGCGCGCTGCCGGAGGAGGCCGAGCTGCGGGCCTTCTTCCAGTACCGCCAGGCGCTGCCCGCCGCGCCCCCGCTCGACCTGGGCGGCTCCCCTTCGGCGCAGACCCGGCGCTACCGCATCCTGTTCGCGGGCGAGCTCGGCGAGCGCGGCCTGGCGAACGTGCGCACGGTCCTGCGCCTGGAGCCGCCGCGGGAGAACCCGCGGGCCAGGATCGCCGGCACCGCCACGGCGACCGCCGCCGGGCACACCTTCACCTGGGAGCTGCGGCGCATCGGCCCCGGCATCGCCTGGTGCCTGGACGTCACCGTACGCCTGAGCGCCGGCCCGCTGGCCGCCATCGGCGCCCTGCTGCACCACCACCGGCAGGCGATCCGCGGCCAGGGCCTGATCCCCGTGACCATCGAACGCTTCGCCTGACGCGGGAGGGCGGGGAAGGGGCGGGGGCAACTATTCATGTAAAGCCAGTAGGAAATGTTGACTTAGCGTTCTGGGTTCCGTAGCTTCGTACGCATGAGCCCCGGCCTCTACCTGACCCGGCGCCCGCACGTGGACTACGGCCACGTCGCCAGCGCGCAGTGTCGCTGATCACGCACCTCCGGCAGACCTCCCTCCCCCCTGCGCAGTTCTCCCCAGAGGAACTCATCGTGATCAACGTCAGACGTGCACTCCTCGCCGTGCTGCTCGCGACCGTGACCGTCGGCTGCGGCGCGGCCGAAGGGTCGGCGAAACCCGGCGAATCGGAGGTGAAGGAGCTTCGCTACCAGGGCAGCGTGGGCGCCGTCACCTTCCCCGAACTGGCCGCGGAGCTCGGCTACCTCGGCGACGTCAAGCTCAAGTGGGTGGGCAACACCACCTCCGGGCCGCAGGACATCCAGTCCGCGGCCACCGGCCAGACCGACTTCGGCGGCGCCTTCAACGGCGCCGTCATCAAGCTCAAGGCGGCCAAGGCCCCGATCAAGGCGGTGATCGGCTACTACGGCTCGGACGAGAAGTCGTTCAGCGGCTACTACGTCAAGGACGACAGCCCCATCAAGACCGCCCGCGACCTCATCGGCAAGAAGATCGGCGTCAACACCCTCGGCGCCCACCACGAGGCCGTGATCAAGGAGTACCTCAAGCGTCAGGGGCTGACGCCGGCCGAGATCGAGCAGGTCCAGCTCGTGGTCATCCCGCCGGTCAACACCGAGCAGGCGCTGCGGCAGGGGCAGCTCGACGTCGGCACGCTCGGCGGCGTGCTCAAGGACAAGGCGCTCGAACGCGGCGGGCTGCGTCCGCTGTTCACCGACGTCGAGCTGTTCGGGCCGTTCACGGCCGGGTCCGTCGTGCTGCGCGAGGACTTCATCGCCAGGAACCCCGGCACCGTCAGGACCTTCGTGGCCGGCTTCGCCAAGGCCATCGCCTGGGCGCAGACCCACCCGCGCGAGGAGGTCGTCGCCAAGTTCGAGCAGATCATCGCCAAGCGCGGGCGCAACGAGACCACCGACGTCGTGAAGTTCTGGAAGAGCACCGGCATCGCGGGCAAGGGCGGCGTCATCGACAGCCGGGAGTTCCAGCGGTGGATCGACTGGCTCCAGCGCGAGGGCGAGATCCGTCCCGGCCAGGTCAAGGTCACCGACCTCTACACCAACGAGTTCAACCCCTACGCGAACGGGAGCGGCTCATGACCGCCACGATCAGCGAGACCGGCGTCCAGACGAAGATCGGCATCCGGAACGTCTCCAAGGAGTTCACGGTCAGGGACGCGGGCGAGCCGTTCACCGCCCTGTCCGGGATCGACCTCGACGTCCGCGAAGGGGAGTTCCTGACGCTCGTCGGGCCGAGCGGCTGCGGCAAGTCCACCCTCCTCGACCTGGTCGCGGGCCTCACCGAGCCGACGTCGGGCCAGATCGTGGTCAACGGCGCGCCCGTCACCGGGCCCGGCCTCGACCGGGGGATCGTCTTCCAGCAGTACGCGCTGTTCCCGTGGCGGACCGCGCTGGCCAACGTGGCCTTCGGGCTGGAGGCCAAGGGCGTGCCCAGGGCCGAGCGTACGGAACGGGCGCGGCGGCACCTGGAACTGGTCGGACTGTCCGGCTTCGAGGACCGCTACCCGCACGAACTGTCGGGCGGCATGCGCCAGCGCGTCGCCATCGCCCGCAGCCTGGCCTTCGACCCCGACGTCCTGCTGATGGACGAGCCGTTCGCCGCGCTCGACGCGCAGACCCGCGAGTCGCTCCAGGAGGAGCTGCTGCGCATCTGGCAGCACACCCGCAAGACCGTCGTGTTCATCACGCATGGCATCGACGAGGCCGTCTACCTGGGGCAACGCGTCGCCGTGATGACCTCCAGGCCCGGCCGGATCAAGGAGATCATCGAGGTGGAGTTCGACTCGCGCGAGGGCGACCTGCGGGCCGACCCGCGTTTCGGCGAGTACCGGCACCACGTGTGGGGGCTGCTGCGCGACGAGGTCGCCGCGGCGCAGGTGCAGGAGCGGAAGGCGGCGATCCGGCATGACTGACGCGCGCGCCGACGAACGGACGCGCCCCGAGGGCGACGTCCACTGGTACGACCTCCCCGACGACGACCCCGACCCCGCCACGCGGGACGAGCCCACCGCTGTCCGGCCCACCGCTGTCCGGCCCACCGAGGGGGAGGACCGGAAGGCGGCGCCGGCGGGAACGGCGGGAACGAGCCGGAAGGCGGCGCCGACCGGAACGAGCCGGAAGGCGGCGTCCCCCGCGGCGACGTGGCGGCGGGCGGGCGGGCTGGCGCGGCGGGCGGGGCGGAACTCGGCCGCGATCCTGCTGCTGCTGGCCGCCTGGGAGGCGCTGCCCCGCCTCGGCGTGGTGGACCCCGTCTTCGTGCCCCCGCTGTCGGAGAGCCTGGCCGCCGGCGCGGACCTGCTGCTCACGGGCCGGCTCCCGGAGCACCTGGAGGCGTCGCTGGCGCGCTCGCTGTCCGGGTTCGGGCTGGCGATCGTGCTGGCCATCCCGCTCGGGCTGCTGATCGGCTGGTACAAGCCCGTCGCCGACTTCCTCACCCCGCTGCTGGAGGTGTTCCGCAACACCTCGGCGGTCGCGCTGCTGCCGGTCTTCACGCTCATCCTCGGCATCGGCGAGACGACGAAGGTGGCGTTCGTCCTGTACGCCTGCTCCTGGCCCATCCTGCTCAACACCGTCAGCGGCGTGAAGACCGTCGAACCCCTGCTGATCAAGTCGGCCCGGTCGATGGGCCTCGGCCCGGTGCGGCTGTTCCAGAAGGTGATCCTGCCGGCCGCCGTGCCCACCATCTTCACGGGGGTGCGCCTGGCGGGCGCGTACTCGATCCTCGTCCTGCTGTTCGCCGAGATGGTCGGCGCCAAGGCCGGGCTCGGCTACCTCATCCTCGACGCCCAGTCCAGCTTCCGCATCCCCGACATGTACGCCGGCATCATCACGATCTCCGTGGTCGGCCTGCTGTTCAACCTGCTCCTGATCGGCGTCGAGCGCCGCTTCTCCACCTGGAGGACCACGTGACGAGAAAGCTCCACCTGAACGCCTTCCTCATGGGCGTCGGCCATCACGAGGCCGCCTGGCGGCACCCCCGCACCGAGCCGAGCCGCCTGACCGACGTCCGCCACTACCAGGAGCTGGCCAGGATCGCCGAGCGCGGCAAGCTCGACTCGCTCTTCCTCGCCGACGGCGTGGCGCTGCAGGGCGACGTCCGGCACAACGCGCTCGGCGGGCTGGAGCCGCTCACGCTGCTGGCCGCGCTCGCCTCGGTGACCGACCACATCGGCCTGATCGCGACCGTCTCCACGACCTACAACGAGCCCTTCCACGTGGCGCGCAAGTTCGCCTCCCTCGACCACATCAGCGGCGGCCGGGCCGGCTGGAACATCGTCACCTCCGCCAGCGAGGCCGAGGCGCTCAACTTCGGCGTCGAACGCCCCACGCACGCCGCCCGCTACGCCAGGGCGGACGAGTTCCTGGAGGTCGTCGGCAAGCTCTGGGACAGCTGGGAGGACGACGCCATCGTGGGCGACCGCACCGGCGGCCGCTACGCCGACACCGGCAAGATCCATCCCGTCGAGCACATCGGCCGCCACTTCGCCGTCCGGGGGCCGTTGAACACCTCCCGCTCCCCGCAGGGCCGCCCGCTGCTGGTGCAGGCCGGGTCGTCGGAGGACGGCAAGGAGTTCGCCGCCCGGCACGCCGAGGCCGTCTTCACCGCCCAGCAGACCCTGGAGGAGGGCCAGGAGTTCTACAGCGACCTCAAGCGGCGGGTGGCCGCCCACGGCAGGCAGCCCGGCGACGTGCTCGTCCTGCCCGGCGTCTCGCCGATCATCGGCTCGACCGAACGGGAGGCGCTGCACCTGGAGAAGGAGCTCGAAGACCTGATCATCCCCGCCTACGGCCTGGCCCAGCTCTCCCACCTGACCGGCATCGAGCTGACCGAGGACGACCTCGACCGGCCGCTGCCGGACGTGGCCGTCGAGACCGAGGGTGCCCAGAGCCGGCGCAAGCTCGTCATCGACCTGGCCAGGCGGGAGCGCCTGACGGTCAGGCAACTGCTCAACCGGCTGGCCGGCGGCCGCGGCCACCGCGTCGTCGCCGGGACGCCCGAGCAGATCGCCGACCAGCTCCAGGAGTGGTTCTTCACCGGGGCCGCCGACGGCTTCAACATCATGCCGCCGCTGCTGCCGTCGGGCCTGTCCGACTTCGTGGACCACGTCGTGCCGGAATTGCAGGTCAGGGGCCTGTTCCGGTACGAGTACGAGGGCCGTACCCTCCGCGACAACTACGGCCTGACCCGGCCCGTCTCCCAGTACGCGGCCGGGCTGGCGGCGGCGGTGGCCGGATGAGCGTCGTCGCGCTGGTCGGCAACCCCCGCGAGGGCTCCAGGACGCGGACCGTGGCCGTGGCGGCCGCCGAGGCCGTCGCGCTGCGGCTCGGCCTGCCGGGCGTGCAGGACGTGATCGACCTGTCCGCGCTGGGGCCGCACCTGCTCGCGCCCGGGCCCGCGCCCGGCGTCGAGGTGGCGCTGGAGCTGGTCGCCGAGGCTCGGGTGCTGGTGGTGGCCAGCCCCACCTACAAGGGCACGTACACCGGGCTGCTGAAGGCGTTCCTCGACCGGTTGCGGCCGGAGGCGCTGGCCGGGGTGGCGGCGTTGCCGCTGCTGGTCATGGGCGATCCGAAGCACGCGCTGGCGGTCGAGGTGCACCTGCGGCCGCTGCTGGTGGAGCTGGGCGCGACCGTGCCGACGCCGGGGCTCGCGGTGCTGGAGTCGCAGCTGCCCGTGCTGGAGGAGCTGCTGGGCCGCTGGGCGGAGCGGGTCACGCCGCAGGTGGCCGCGGCCCTCGCGGTCGGCCATCCGGCCACCGCCTGAAGGGCGGTGGGCCGGCTGAATAGCCGCGGCCCGCCTGAAGGACGGCGGGCCGGCCGAAGGACCGCGGTGCCGTGCGCCTGAGGGCGGGGGCGCCGCGTGGGTAGCGGGCGGGCGGGGGTGCGGGGTCAACGCCAGTCGCCGGACTGGAGCGCCCCCGCCGCCTGCGGTCCCATCGTGACCAGGCCGCCGTCCACGAACACCGACGAGCCCGTCATGTACGAGGCGGCCGGCGAGGCCAGGAAGGCGATGACCGCGGCGACCTCCCGGGCGTCGCCCGGCCGCGGGATCGGGTACCCCGGACGGCTCCCGGCCCGCGGCGGCCGGTCCTCCTGCCCGGTCATCGGGGTGGCGATCTCGCCGGGCGCGACCGTGTTGACTGTGATGCCGTGCGCGGCCAGCTCCAGCGCCAGCACCCGGCTGAGCAGCTTCAACCCGCCCTTGGCCGCGCAGTACGGCCCCGCCCCCACCCTCGGGTACTCCTCGTGCACGCTGGTGACGTTCACGATCCGGCCGCCGCGCCCCTCGGCGACCATCCGCCGGGCCGCCCGCTGCGCGCACAGGAACGGCCCGTCCAGGTCCACCGACAACACCGAACGCCAGCGCTCGTAGTCCATGTCGAGCAGCGGCTCCGACGACCCGGTGCCGGCGTTGTTGACCAGCACGCCGAGCCCGCCCAGATCCCCGGCCAGCTCGTCGACGACGTGCGCGGCGCGTACCGGGTCGGTCAGGTCGTGGCGGCGCACGGCCGCCGCCTTGCCCGCCTCCCGTACCAGCGCGGCGGTCTCCCGGGCGCCGTCCTCGTCCTCGTGGTAGGTGATCCCCACGTCGAAGCCGTGCTCGGCCAGCAGCACGGCGGTGGCCCTGCCGATGCCGGAGTCGGCGCCCGTGACGACGGCGACCCGGTCGTAGGTGTCGGTCATGCCGTCCCCCTGCCCCGCACCCCGGCGCCTAACGCGGCCGGGCTCACCAGGGGGCGGGGGCCGGTGGGGGGACCACCGGAGGGCGGTCGTCGCAGGTGAGGGTGTTGGGCAGGAGCCAGGGGGCGAGCCAGCCGTCGTTGCCGCCGCCGTCCGTCAGCACGAACTCCGAGCCGGCCGGGGTGAAGTGGAAGGTGCCGCAGTTGTTGACGGGGACCGCGCCCACGTTGCGGGCGTGCACGTTCTCGAAGGCGGCCGAGCCGGCGGCGCGGGCGCTGAGCACCGAGGTGCCCGTGCCGTCCACCCGGACGTCCTTGAAGCGCAGGCCGGTGATGGAGTAGAGGTCCTTGACGGGCCAGTCGGCGACCAGCATGACGGCGTTGTAGGTGTTGTCCAGGTAGTGGTCGCCGGTCACCCGGATGTCGGCGTCGATGTCCCGCTCCAGGGCGTAGAACCAGATGGCGCCGAGGCCGATCTTCCAGTTCAGCTCGTACGTGCCGGCCCGCACGGTGGTGTTGCCGGTGATGTCCAGGCGGCCGGTGAACGGCTCGGCGCCGAAGCGGGAGCCGACCTGCAGGGCGCTGCCCTCGCGGACGGGGTCGGCGATCAGGTTGGCCGAGACGGTGTTGTCCGTGCCGCCGTAGATCGCGATGCCGTTGGCCAGCACCGGCGTCTGGACCGTGTTGTGGTCGAACGTGTTGCGCGCGTCCGCCGTGCGCTCCGACCACATCGCCAGGCCGTCGTCGCCGGAGTTGCGGACGAAGTTGTCCGACACGACCGTGCCGGTGACGCCGGTGTGCAGGTTGAGCCCGTCGGCGATCTGGTCGGCGATCACGTTGCCGGTGACGCGGGTGCCGCTCATCGGGCCGTCGAACCAGAGGCCGACCTTGGTGTGGTGGATGTAGAGGCCCTCGATCGTGGAGTCGCTCATCGCGCCGCCGACGCCGTTGACCTGGTCGGTGTCGATGCGGCGGCGGACGTCGCCCTCGATGGCGAACCCGGACAGGTGCACGTTGCGGCTGCCGCCGGCCGCGGCGTCCTTGCCGTAGAAGCCGACGCCGGTGTGGACGGACCCGTCGGGCGCCGGGGCGTCCAGGGCGACCTCGCGGCCCTTGATGATCGTGTACCAGCTTCCGGCGCCGGTGATCGTCACGTCGTCCACGACGATGTGCCGGTTGACCTGGTACGTGCCGGGCGGGACGTACACCTTCAGGTGGGCGCGCCTGGCGAAGGCGACGGCCCGGTCGAAGGCGGCCGACGACTCGCGGCGCCCGGACGGGTCGGCGCCGAAGGCCAGCACATCGGCCGCGACCGGCTCGATCCGCGGCGGGGCGACGAGCTCGGAGTCGAGCAGGTCGATGACCGTCCAGGCGGCCCCGGCGCCCGCCGTCAGCCGGATCCGGTCGCCCGCCCGGTAGGTGCGCCCGAGCAGCAGGCGCTGTTCGTCGTAGAAGTGGCTGGGCCGGAACGGCTTGGCGATCGCCGGGGCCGGGGTGGTGGCGCTGGGCACGCAGGAGCACTCGGTGATCCACCAGTCGGGGTGCAGCAGGTCGGCCCCGGGGGCGTCGGTGAAGGGGTACTGGTTGTACAGCCAGGAGTACTGCGAGGTCAGCGTCATGGTGGCCCGGTGGCGGCCGTTGACCGCGACGTCGAGCGGCGCGGTGATGCCGCCGCCCGCGGGCGCGTCGGGGATGCTGTAGCGCACCGTGATCGCGTTGGCCGCGGCCGGCAGGGTGAACTCGACGTGCCGGCCGGGCGTCAGCCGGACCGCCCGCCGCCCGGACGCCTCGGCGGGCAGCGTGTAGGCGGTGCGGTCGGGGCCGATGACCGTGCCGTCCGTCGGGGCGTTCTCGGCCTCCTGCTCGGCGAAGCCGACGCGCGCGCCCCGGCCGGCGACCAGGGCGGGGTCGAGGGCTGCCCTGGTGACCACGGGCCGCGGCGCCGTACCGGCCTTGGTGGCGGTCTCGGTGGCGGTCTCGGTGGCGGCCTGCGCGGGGACGGCGAGCGAGGCGAGGGGGAGAGCGAGAGCCGCGGCGAGCACCGCCACGACCCTCCGGGATGTGCTCGTGCCTGACATCCGAAGCTCGATTCTCTCGGGGGGTGAGGTGACAGTAGGACCCCACGACCCCGCGGCACAAGACTTCTGTGAAGGAGTTCCGGAGTTCTGCGATCGAGCTGCAAATGTTTGTCGATTTCTTGCGAGCAAGCGCGCAAGCGGTTTGCGTCAGGGCAGCCAGCTCACCCGGCCGTGCAGGGCGGCGTACCCGACGAAGGCCACCACGTCGATCAGCGTGTGCGCGATCACCAGCGGCATCGCGCGCCCCCACCGCTGGTACAGCCGCCCGAACACCAGCCCCATGACCACGTTCCCGACGAACCCCCCGAACCCCTGATACAGGTGGTACGACCCCCGCAACACCGACGACACGACCACCGCCCGCCACGGCCCCCAGCCCGCCTGGTTCAGCCGGTGCAGCAGGTAGCCGCTGACCAGAACCTCCTCCAGCACGCCGTTCTGCGCGGCGGCCAGCAGCAGCACCGGCACCCGCCACCACACCTCGGGCAACTGGCCCGGCACCACCGTCAGGTTGACGCCCAGCGCGTAGACCACCAGGTAGAAGGCCAGCCCCGTGCCGCCGATCGCGGCGGCGAGCAGCGCGCCGCGCAACGTGTCGCGGCCCGGCTCACGCAGGTCCACCCCGATCGTCCGCAACGACTCGCCCGAGCGGACCAGCAGGTACGCCACCAGCGCGACCGGCGCCACCGAGATCGCGATGTCCACGAGCTGCAACGTCAGGTCCAGCCACGGCCGCCCGGGGGCCAGCGAGCCGACCAGCACGGCCTGCTGCCCCTTCAGCTCCTTGGGCGCGGTCAGCGAGCCGATCAGCCGGACCAGCGACAACACCGCGCTGGCGCCGAGCGAGACCGACAACACGACGAGGATCTCGGCTCTGATGAGCCTGGGGCCGAGGGCCGGAGCGGGTGCGAGTGACTGGGTGTGCATGGGCCGCAGAGTAGCCGCCCAGCGCTCCGATCCGGATAAAGCACCCCTTGTCGGCGGGTCCCGGAGCTCGGTGGCCGGAGCGGGCGGACTTCCGCCGGCTCAAGCCGATGTCACACTTCCCGTCCCGGGTTCCTCTCAACGGGCATGAACGACATGATTCTGGTCACCGGCGCCACCGGGACGTTCGGTCGCCCGCTGGTCGAACTGCTCACCGCCCGAGGGGTCAAGGTGCGCGCCGTCACCCGATCGGCGGCCGGGGTGCGCCTGCCCGCCGGGGCCGAGGCCGTCGAGGGCGACCCGGCCCGCCCCGAGACCCTCGCCGGCCACCTGGACGGCGTCACCGCCGTCTTCCTGCACCCGCGTGCCATCGGCGACGGGGCGCCCGGCCTGCTCGCCCGTGCCGCCGAGCGCGGGGCGCGGCGGGTGGTGGCCCTGTCCGCGATGAACGTCGACGAGCCCCTCGACGAGCAGCCCTCCCGTTTCCGCGGCGACCGCAACAAGGAGGCCGAGGCCGCCGCCGTGGACAGCGGCCTGGAGTGGACCAGCCTGCGCGCCGCCTCCTTCGCCGGGAACGCCCTCCAGGCGTGGGCCCCGCAGATCCGGGCCGGGGACGTCGTCCGGTACGTGCACGCCTCCTTCCAGGAGGTGCCGATCGACGAGCGGGACCTGGTCGAGATCGCCGCCAGGACGCTGCTCGGCGGCCACGCCGGACGCCGGCTCGAACTGACCGGGGCCGAGTCGCTGACCCACGCCGCGATGGTGGCCGTGCTCGGCGAGGCGATCGGCCGGCCGCTGCGCCTGGAGGAGATCCCGCCGGAGGCCGCCGCACGGCGCCTGGTCGCGGGCGGCCTGCCGGAGCCGTTCGTCCGTGCTCTGCTGGCCCGCTACGCCAGGTACGCCACGCGCCCCCAGCACCCGGTCACCGGGGACGCGGCCGCGGTGCTCGGCCGCCCGCCCCGCACCTTCGGCAACTGGGCCGCCGCCCACGCCCCGGCCTTCGCCCGCCAGGACCACCCGGCCGCCCGCCAAGAGCAGGGCTGACCAGCCGACGCCAACCGGAGGTCTCCCGTGCCGCACTCCACCGCCTACGTCGTCATCGCGCTGGTGACGATCGCCTGCAACGCCTTCTCCGGATTCGCCGCCATGACCCGGCTCGCACCGGTCATGCGGTCGCTCGGCCCCGCGCTCGACCGGTGCGGGGTGCCGCGGTCGTGGCTGGTCTGGCCGATCGGCACGCTGAAGGCGGCCGGCGCGGCGGGGCTGACGCTCGGCCTGTTCGGCGTGCCGCTGGCCGGGACGGCCGCCGCGGCCGGGCTCGTCCTCTACTTCGTGTGCGCCCTCTACACCCACCTGCGCGTGGCCGACCGATCGCCGCAGTTCTACCTGGCGATCGGGTTCCTCGCGCTCGCGGTCGCCACCCTGGCGCTGGACCCGGCGCTGGTGCTGCGGCCCTGAGCGGTCAGCCGCGCTCGGGGACGGCCATCTCGCCGAGCGGCGACCAGTCGTCCTGCGGGACGTTGGCGTTGACGATGCGCGGCGTCTCGGCCAGGTAGCCGGGCAGCACCTGCTGGGCCTGCTTGAAGTGCGCCGACGTCACGTGCGCCGCCCCGGCGTCGTCGTCGCGGAAGGCCTCGACGAGGACGTACTCGGCCGGGTCGTCGAGGCTGCGCGACCAGTCGAACCACAGGCAGCCCGGCTCGGCGCGGGTGGCCTCGGTGAACTCGGCCGAGATCTCCGGCCAGCGGTCGGCGTGCTCCGGCAGGACGCGGAACTTCGCGGTGATGAAGATCATGACGGGCACTCCCCAGGTCGGCGGCGTTACGGCACGAGACTAGCCGCACACCGCCACCCGCCCACGGCGGGCCTCACACGCGTCGCGTCGCCGCCCGCCCACGGCGGGCCGCACGCGCGTCGCGTCACCTGATCACGCCGCAGGCGGTGCGGCCGCCCGCGTCGCCGGTCCTGTGGGTGGCCTCGTCGGGGCCGTCCGGGGCGTAGCGGGCGGGGATGTTGGCCAGGTTGTCGGGGAGCGCGTGCACGATGACCGCGCTGCCGTCGGCGTCGGTCAGCTCCCGCAGCCCGAACCGGTCGGTGACGACCGACGCGGAGCCCGACCCGTCCTTGCCGACCAGCAGCGGCGGCAGGTCGCCCGAGTGCCCGGGGTGGACGGCGCCGGCCAGGTCGAGGTGGCCTCCGGCGGTGAAGAAGGGGGAGACCTGGCCGGTCGCGGGATCGACGGCCTTCGGGTCGCACAGACCCGTCGTGTGGATGTGGAAGCCGTGGAAGCCGGGCGTCAGGCCCTTGACCGAGACCGAGACGCGCGCCGTCCCGAACCCCTCGCGCAGGATGCTGAGCCGCCCGACCGCGACGCCGCTCGTGTCGCGGATGACCACGGGCCGCGGGTCGCCCGGGCGCGCGGCGGTGGCGTCGGCCACCGCGCTCACGCCGATCGCGGCGACCCCGGCGGCGAGCGCGAGGCAGAGCGCCAGATGTGTCCGGCCGAACGTCCGTGCCTTGGGCATGGCGGAACCGTCCCTCGTGAGGCGGAGATGTGCGGACTCATCGAGGGTACGGGCGCGCCGCGCCGCCTGTCGTATAGCTCTTGAGTCACCCGTCGGGGTTATGGACCGGCCGGCGCGCCGCTCAGGGCGTTCCGCTCGCGCCCTGGTCGCCGGGGCCGGTCTCGCCCGGGTCCGTCTGGCCGAGGTCCGGCTCGCCCGGGTCCGTCTGGCCGAGGTCCGGCTCGCCGGCGTCGGGACGGGCCGGCGCGCAGGCGTCCCCGCAGCCGCCGAAGCGCCCGGCGTCGATCGGCGTGAACCGCGTGGCGGGCACGCCCTTCAGCGCCGCCCGCATCGTGTCGTTCCAGATGGGCCCCGGCAGCGAGGCCCCGGCCACGATGGCGAAGTACCGGCCGCCGATCGTGGTGTTCACCAGCTTGTACCGCTGCGACCCGCGCGGGTCGCCGATGCTGACCGCGCCCGCCAGGTCCGGGGTGAACCCGGCGAACCACGCCGAGGCGTACCCGTCGGTGGTGCCGGTCTTGCCCGCCGCCGGGCGGCCGATGCCGCCGACGCGGCTCATCGTGCCCTTGGTGAACACGCCCGACAGGATGTGCGCGGTCGCGTCGGCGACGCCCGGATCGAGCGCCTGCCGGCACGAGGGCCGGTACGAGGTCGGCCGGCCGGTGGCGGCATCGGTGATCCTGGTGATGGCCATCGGGGCGCAGTACCTGCCCCGGGCGGCGAGGGCGGCGTACGCGGTGGCCACCGTCACCGGGTCGGTCTCGTTGATGCCGAGGGTGAACGTCTCGTACTCCTGGAGCTTGCGGCCGTCGGCGCGGGCGATCCCGAGCGACTTGGCCGTCTCCACCGTCCGGCACAGGCCCACCCGCTGCTCCAGCGCCATGAAGAACGTGTTCACCGAGCCCCACGTGCCGGTCCGCAGCGTCTTGAAACCGGGGGAGCCCTCGTCGTTGGTGACCGTCCAGGACGGGTCGCCGACGCCGGCGCCGGCGCAGTTCCTGAAGGCGGCGGTGGAGGGCGCGGTGTAGCCGTTGCCCACGGTGATGCCGTCGTCCACCTTCATGCCCTGCTTGAGCGCCTCGACCAGGGTGAACGTCTTGAACGTCGAGCCCGCCTGGAAGCCGATCAGCCCGCCGTGCCGCGCGTCGGCCACCGCGTTGAAGGAGATCTGCTTCTTCCCGGCCGAGGAGCCGTAGCCGCGGCTGGCGGCCATGGCCCTGATCGCGCCGGTGCCGGGCTCGACCAGCGCCTCGGCGGCCAGGGCGTGGTCGGTGGCGTCGACGTGCTTCCTGATCGCCCGGTCGGCGGCGGCCTGGGCCTTCGGGTCGAGCGTGGTGTAGATCTTCAGGCCGCCCTGCGCGAAGGCGTGTTCCCTGGCCCGCCGCGTGCTGCCGAAGGCCGGGTCAGCCAGCAGCTCGTGCCGGACGTACTCGCAGAAGTACGGGTAGGCGCTGTCGCCGCAGCCATTGGGCAGCCGGACGTCCTTGAACCCCAGCTTCTTGGCCTTGGCCGCGGCCGCCTGCTCCGGCGTGATCCGGCCCAGCTCGGCCATCCGGTCGAGCACCACGTTCCGCCGGGCCAGCAGCAGCGCACGGGCCTTCCTGCCGCGGCTCGGGTCGGTGGTGTTCGGGTCCTGCACGGCGCCCGCCAGCGTGGCGGCCTGTGCCAGGTCCAGCCGGGACGCCGGGACGCCGAAGAACCGCCTGGCCGCGGCCTGCACGCCGTTGGCGCCCGCGCCGAAGTAGGCGATGTTGAGGTAACGGCGCAGGATCTCGTCCTTGCCGTACTTCTTCTCGACGCCCATCGCGTAGCGCAGCTCCTTGAGCTTGCGGGCGTAGCTGGCCTCCAGGGCCTTGTTCTTGTCCTGCTCGGTGTCGGCCGCGTTGAGCAGCACCTGCTTGACGTACTGCTGGGTGATGCTGGAACCGCCCTGGCTGAGCCGGTCGGAGCTGAGGTTCTTGACCAGGGCGCGCAGCGTGCCCTCCATGTCGATCGCGCCGTGCTGGTAGAACCGGTCGTCCTCGATGGCGACGACCGCCGTCCGCATCACCTCGGAGATCTGGTCCAGGCGGACGATCTCGCGGTTCTGGTCGTAGAAGCGGGCGATCACGTTGCCGCGGACGTCGTACACGGTGGAGGTCTGCGCGAGTGGCGGCTCGGCCAGCACCACCGGCTTGAGGTTCAGCTGCTCGGTGGCGGAGACGACCAGCGTGCCGGTGCCGCCGACGGCGGGCAGCGCGATCGCGGCCGTCAGCAACCCGGCCGACATCGCCGCGACCGTGAGCCGGGCGACGTTCGACAGGCGATGGGGCATATGAGAGCACCTCCGGGCGGAAACAGGGCAAGCCCGGACATGACAGCACAGCACGAAAGGCGGCGTCCAAGACCGATATCAGCCGTCCGGTGATATCGGGAGCGATATCACGCCAGCTTACGGGCCACGCGCGAACCCGCGTCGCGCGTGGCCGTCCGGCGGTTCGGAGGGGGAGAGCGGTCAGAGCAGGGACGGCGCGGCCGGCTGCACCTGGTTCTCGACGTGCTCCTTCAGCCGCACCAGATCCTGCCGCAGCTTGCGCGCGGGATGCGCGCCGAGCAGCCCGGCGATGGCGTGCCCGGCGGCCCCCGCGATGGGGTTGTAGCACAGGTGCACCTGGACGCGGGTCCGGCCGTCGGCCTGGGCGTCCACGCGCAGCACGCCGGTGTGGGCGATGAGCTCGCCGTCGCCGGACTTCCAGGCGATCTCCGCGCCCTCCTCGCGCTTGGTCTCGGTGGCGGTGAAGCGGATGCGCGTCCCGGCCGGGCCCCTGATCACCCAGTGGGAGCGCAGCTCGTCGGCCGACAGCCGGACCTCCTCGACGTCCGGCATGAAGCGCGGGAACAGCGAGTAGTCGCTCACCAGCGGCCACACGGCCGCCACCGGCGCCGCGATCGAGACGGCCGCGTTGACGTCGATCGCCTCGCGACCGGCGTTGACGCCGGTCAGGCGGCGCAGCGGCAGGTTCGTCGCGGCCCGCACGGCCAGCGCGGACGCGGCGCAGCGGGTCAGCCAGGACAGCGGCCTCGGCAGCTTGCCGGTGACCGCCCAGACCGAGGCCGCCGCCCCGCCCGCGACCAGCCTGGCCGAGGGCGACCAGCGCTGCTGCAGCAGCTCCGGCACCGCCTTGCGGCGGCGGCCCTGGCCCTGCAGCCGGGGGGCGTCGGTGCCGTCCCTGTGCACGTGCCAGTTGGTCTCCACCCGCTTGACGCCGGGGATGCGGCGCACCTTCTGGCGGGCGCGCTCGTCCTCGCCCGCGAGCACGTCGCCGGAGAGCGTCACGACGCGCTCGCGCACGTCGACCTCGACGGCGTGCGGGTGGCTGATGTGGCGGCCCAGTTCGGCGCGTACGCGTTCGTGCAGGACGCGGTCGTCGGCGGTGCCGCCGGTCAGGCGGTACCTGGCCGCCGCGGCCGACCCGCGGCCCCTGTTGGACAGGTCGCGGCCGAGCACGCCCAGGCCGTCGCGCACCTCGTGGGTGGCGTGCGAGCCCTTGTCCCGGACGCGGGCGCGGCGCGACCGGCCCCGGTCCGGATCCAGCAGGTACGTCACCGCGGCCCCGGCGCAGGCGCCCAGCACGGCGGCGACGACCGGGTGCGACCGTCCTCGCGACTCCGTGTGCACGATCTGGATGCGCCGCGGAGCCGGTTGCCGCGATTCCCCGTTGAAGGAGCTGATGCCCCGAAAAGCAGTCGTGCGCATGACCACAATCCCCCTCGCTCGCACTTCCCGCTGGCCGTGGCCTACCCCGCAGGTCACAGCGCTAACGGAGGGCCGTCCGGAGGCGTTGGTCGCCCGCGATACCGGGCAGAGGTGACGATAGGGGATTTAAGGGGAGTTTTGCGATGAAGAGCACGGTTCGCACCGCGACGCAGGCGTTCTGGATCGACGCCGGGCACGGCGGGACGCAGGAGCACTACGGCGAACAGCTGCGCAGGTGGCGGCACGCGTTCGCGGCCACGGGCGGGGAGCCGGGAGCGAGCGGCGTCACGCTGGACCCCCTGCACTTCGCGCTGGCCGCCTGGGAGGTCGCCACCAGGCCGGTCGCCGACTCCCCCTACGTGCGCACCCACCCCCGGGTCCTGGACGCGGCCTGCCACCGGGCCGAGGACGGCCGCGACCCGCTGGCCGTGGTCGAGCTCGCCGCGCCGCCGCCCGTCCCGCTGCCGGACGGCTGGTCGAGCTGGCGGCGCCAGGGCGAGCAGCCGTACGCGGCCGGCGCGGAGGGCACGCCGACCGCCCTGAGCACGCTGGAGCTGCGCATCCCCCTGTCCGGCGACCGGCTGCCGACGCCCACCCGGCCGCGCGCCGAGGGCCTGCCCAACCTGGACGACGCCCAGGCGTCGCTGGAGGCGTTCGTGGCCGAGCTGAACGCGGCGGTCACCCCGTTCCTGCGCGAGCTGGACGGCGCCGAGGGCGTCCCCGGCACCGGCGGCGCCACGCTGGTCCAGTGGCTGCGCACGCAGATCGAGGCCGACAAGGCCACCGCGGAGGCGGCGGGCGCCGGGCCCTGGCGCTACCTCACGGCCGCCGGCCCGGCCGGCGCCCCGGTACGCCAAGGCGCGGGCGGCGCGCGACGGCTGGAGTTCGGCGGCGGACGGACGGTCACCCGCGTCGGCTTCCACGACGACGACCTGCTCCACCCGGTCGAGGCGATCCACATCGCCCTGCACGACCCGGCCGACGCGATCGCCCGCTGCGGCGCCGAGCTGGCGTTGCTGAACGAGCACACTCCGCCGCTGTCGGCCGGGGACACCGGGGACGCCCGGGACGCCGTCTGCCCGCTGTGCGGCGAGGCCGCCGGCTCCCCCTGCCAGACGCTGCGCCACCTGGCCTACGGTTACCGCCTGCGCCCCGGCTGGCGGCCCGAATGGAGCCCCTCCCGCTGACCGCTCCCGGCCCTCGTGTCTACATGTAGTTGCCGTCGCCCTGGGCGCGGACGCCGTCGGGGAGGGGGAGGGCGGCGCGGCCGGCGTGCAGGCCGAGCTGCTGCTGGCGGGCGGCGGCCTGCTGGAGCTGGAGCCCGGCCTGGATGCCCTGGAAGACGCCCTCCAGCCAGCCCACGAGCTGCCCCTGCATGACCCGGATCTCCATCTCCGTCGGCGTCTCGCCGTTCGGGGTGGGCCGCAGGCGCTCCAGCTCGTCGCGCAGCTCGGGCGCGACCGCCCCGGCGACCTCCCGGATGGCCTGCTCGTAGATGCGGTGCATGCGCTCCCTGGCACGCTCCTCCAGGTGCACCCCCTTGGCCTCCTCCAGCAGGCTGCGGGCCATCGCGCTCACGCGGAGCAGCCGGGCGGGCTCCTCGACGCTTTCGATGTCCGTCCTCACGGCATCGCGCAGGGTGTGCTCGCGCTGCTCGTCCCCCGATGCTGGATGCGGCGTCGTCGTCATGTCCTCAGTCCTCGTTCACGCAGGTGAGCGGCTCGCTGCCGCCAGCAACAGCCCTTCCCGGTGCCCCGCCGTTCACTCGTGGGAGCGGCCGGAATCCTGGGTAGGGGTCACCCTCATGAACCGGCGAGACGACGATCCAGAGGACGAGTTCTTCGCTCCGGTGCTGCGCGAGCCGCCGCCCCCGGACGAGATCAGCCGCACAGGCGTGGTGAGCGACACCGGCGTGCCCGGCGTGCACGGCGGCGGCGAGGGGCACTGGCCGCGCAGGCCGCCGCCGTCGAACGCGCTCGGCGTGCGGCTGCTGGCCGCCGCGCTGCTGCTGCTCGCCGGGGTCGTGCTGGCGGTGCTCGCGGTGCTGGCCGGACGGCTGCCGCTGGCGCTGCCGCCGGCGGTCCTGGCGGTGGCAGCCGCCGCGTACCTGGTGGTGTTCGCACGGCGGCGCGCCCGCGACGACGGCGGCCCGCCCACCTTCGGCTAGCGCGACGCCGGGGCGGCCACCTGGGGTTTCGTCCTGGCTGTGGGGGTACACGCCCGCTGAGGGGAAGAGGAGCCGAGATGTCTCTCATCGACCGTGACTGTGTCCGCAGGCTGCTGGAGTCCGAGCACGCCGACGCGACGCTCGTGTTCGTCCGGGGCGACTGCGTCGTGCTGCGGGCCGCGGAGATCGACGACGCCCACCGGGGGCTGGTGATCGCCAGCCGCGAGGACGTCATGTCCCAGCTCCCCGACGGCGCCGCGACGGACGGGCAGGCCCTCGACGACCTCGCCGTGCGGCTGGACAACGTGGTGCGCGACCTCGGCGCCTGACCGCGCCGCGGCCGCATGTCCTGAATCTGCAAGCCGCCACGTCCACCTGGGGAAAGACGGTGTCGGTCCCGCCGGGATTCACTGCCGGGAACACGACACGAAAGGGGCCGTTCAGATGCCCGACAACCCCACCGGCGAGTTCTGGAAGGACCTGCGGCCGATCGAGAACTCCTTCCGGCCGGACGCGCTGCCCGAGGTGTACCTGTCCAAGGTGGCCACCGACGACGACCGGTACTACGTGCCGTTCACCGAGACCGTCGGCTCCCGGCCGCTGTGGATCAACGTCAAGGACAACAGCTGGGCCGACATCCTGCGGGCCAAGGAGGCCGGGCTGGTCAACCGGCACTACCACCCGCACGAGGTGTTCGCGTACACGATCTCCGGCAAGTGGGGCTACCTGGAACGCCCCTGGACGGCCACCGCCGGCGACTTCGTCTACGAGGCCCCTGGCGAGGGCCACACGCTGGTCGCCTACGACAGCGGCGAGCCGATGAAGACGTTCTTCATCGTCAAGGGCCCGCTGGTCTGGCTGGACGAGAACGGCGACCCCGACGGCTTCTTCGACGTGCACGACTACATCAAGATGTGCCGCGAGCACT
Organism: Nonomuraea sp. NPDC049637; assembly: GCF_040675235.1. Classification (NCBI taxonomy): domain Bacteria; kingdom Bacillati; phylum Actinomycetota; class Actinomycetes; order Streptosporangiales; family Streptosporangiaceae; genus Nonomuraea; species Nonomuraea sp. NPDC049637. The sequence continues at coordinate 104,976 of NZ_JBFAOM010000030.1, read as the reverse complement.
ACGAGAAGGTCGGCATCGGCGCCGACTACGTCAACTCCCTGTTCCGCTGACCGCCGCCCCGCCGCATCCCCCGAAATGAGTGCGTCATGACCGACCTCGCGGCCGCGCCGGACACCAGGGCCGCCGACCGGTACGAGAACCGCCTTCTCGTCATCCTCTTCCTGTCCTTCGGCTTCGTCTTCTTCGACCGGCAGGCGCTGTCGTTCCTGGCGCCGTACATGGACCAGGACTTCGGCCTGTCCAACGCCGAACTGGGCACGCTGTCCGGCGTGCTCGCGCTCACCTGGGCGCTGGCCGGGATGTTCGCCGGCCGCCTGTCCGACGCGCTCGGCCGGCGCAAGCCCATCCTGGTCGTGGCCGTGGTGCTGTTCTCGCTGTTCTCGGCCTCCTCCGGGCTGATGGGCGGGTTCGCCGGGCTGCTGGCCGCCCGCGCGCTGATGGGCACGGCCGAGGGCGCCGTGCTGCCGATGGCGCAGTCGCTCATGGTCGAGGCCAGCCGGGAGCGCCGCAGGGGCTTCAACATGGGCCTGCTGCAGGGCTCGTCGGCCGGGCTGCTCGGCGGCATCCTCGCGCCGCTGGTCGTGGTGTGGATCGCCGAGACCTACGACTGGCGGGTCGCCTTCTACGTCACGATCCTGCCGGGCCTGGTGATGGCCCTGCTGATCGCGAAGTTCGTCCGCGAGCGGTCGCCGCGGACGGCGGCCGAGGCGCCCGCCAAGGAGCCGCGGGTGCCGCTGGGCGAGGTGCTGAAGCTGCGCAACATCGTCGTGTGCATGCTCATCGCCTGCTGCTACCTGACCTGGTTCGTCACCATCATCACCTTCACGCCGACGTACCTGACGCAGGTGAAGGGCTTCGGGCCGGGCACGATGAGCGGCGTCATGACGTGCCTGGGCGTGGCCTGGGTGCTCTGGGGCTTCGCCACCCCGGCCATCTCCGACCGGCTGGGACGCAAGCCCGCGCTGATCGGCTTCACCGCGCTCGCGGTGTTCTGCCCGCTGGCCGTGGTCTACGTCGAGAGCCCCGTGCTGCTCGGCGCGATCATGATCGTCACCTACACCGGGCTCGGCTGCTTCACGCTGTTCATGGCCACCATCCCGGCCGAGACCGTGCCGCGCGGCGCGCTGGCCACCGCGCTCGGCGTGATCATGGGCGTGGGCGAGCTGGCGGGCGGCTTCCTGGGCCCGATGGTCGCCGGGTGGGCGTCCGACCAGTGGGGGTTGCAGGCCGCGATGTTCATCGCCGCCGGCGGCGCGCTGGTCGTGGTGGGGCTCGCCTTCGCCCTGAAGGAGACGGCCCCCGCCGTGCTGCGCAGGGCGGCCGCGTGAGGGCCGCGGTCTGGCACGGGGCCAAGGACGTGCGGGTCGAGGACGTCCCCGTGCGCGAGCCCGGCCCCGGTGAGGCGGCGATCGCGGTGGCGTACTGCGGGATCTGCGGCAGCGACCTGCACGAGTACGCCGACGGCCCGCACGCGATCCCCGTGGCCGAGCCGCACCCGGAGTCCGGCGTGCGCGCGCCGATCGTGCTCGGCCACGAGTTCTGCGGCACGGTCACCGGCCTCGGCGCGGGCGTGACCGGCCTGGCCGTGGGCGACCGGGTCGCGGTCGAGCCGCACTACCGGTGCGGGAACTGCCCGCGCTGCCTGGCGGGGGAGTACAACATCTGCCGCCATTTCGGGTTCGCCGGGCTGATGGGGCACGGCGGGCTCGCCGAACGGGCGACGGTGCCGGCGTACATGCTGCACCGGCTGCCCGAGTCGGTGCCGCTGGAGCAGGCGGCCGTGTTCGAGCCCGCGGCCGTCGCCCTGCACGCGGTGCGGCGGGCCGGGATCCGCGCCGGCGACACCGTCGCGGTCCTCGGGCTCGGCCCGATCGGGCTGCTCGTGGCCCGCTTCGCGGCGCGGGCCGGCGCGGGCCGCGTGGTGGCCGCCGACCGTTCGCCCGCCCGCCTGGAGCTGGCCCGCCGCCTCGGCGCGGAGACGGCGGCGGGCGACGGGCTGGCCGCGGCGGTCGGCGGGGAGGGCGCGGACGTCGTCTTCGAGGCCGCCGGCTCGGAGGGCACGCTGCGCGCCTGCCTGGCCGCCACCAGACGCGGCGGCCGGGTGGTGTTCCTCGGGCTGACCGGCACGGTCTCCCTAGACGCCTTCGCCCTGGTCAACAACGAGCAGACGATCGTGACCAGCGTCGGCTACCGCGACGCCTACCCCGAGCTGATCCGCATGGTCGCCGAGGAGGGCGTGGACCTGGCCGCGATCGTCACCGCGACCATCCCGCTGGAGCACGTGGTCCGCGACGGGTTCGAGGCGCTGCTGCGCGGCGAGGACCAGGTCAAGGTGCTGGTACGACCCACTCGGGACGGGGGGCGGCTCCCGTGACCGGCGCACTCGCCCCAGGGCTGTTCGCCGGGCGGCACGCGTTCGTGACCGGCGGCACCTCCGGCATCGGCGCGGCGACCGCCGTGCTCCTCGCCGAGCTGGGCGCCGCCGTGACCGCGCTCGGCCTGCCGCCCGCCGACCCGGCCGAGCTGCCCGTGCACCCGCTGGTCCGGGTGGTGGAGCACGACGTGCTCGACCGGGGCGGCCTGGCCCGCCTGCTGTCGGCCGGCGACCCGCTCGACGCGCTGGTCAACTGCGCGGGCGTCAGCCACGACCGGCAGGAGTACGACCTGGCCCGCTGGCAGCGCGTCATCGAGGTCAACCTGACCGCCACCATGGTCGCCTGCCAGGCCGCCCGCCCGGCGCTGGCCGAGCACGGCGGTGCGATCGTGAACGTCTCCTCCATGTTCGCCTTCTCCGGCAGCAGGGACCGGCCCGCCTACAGCGCCAGCAAGGGCGGCGTCTCCCAGCTCACCAAGTCGCTGGCGGCCGAGTACGCCGCCGACGGCATCAGGGTCAACGCCGTCGCCCCCGGATTCGTGGTCACCCCGCTGGCCCGCGGCGTGCTGGACGACCCGCCGGCCCTGGCCCAGGTGCTGGCCCGCATCCCCGGCGGGCGGCTGGGCAGGCCGGGCGAGGTCGCCTCGGTGGTGGCGTTCCTGTGCTCGCCGGCCGCGTCGTACGTCACCGGGGCGGTCGTCCCCGTGGACGGAGGCTATCTGGCTGTGTGACATCTCACCTAAGCTGTGTGTCCCCTGACCGGCACGAACGCGAGGAGGGTCGCCTTGTCCGCCGTCTCCGTGATCTCCCAGGCCACGACCGAGCACGTCGAACCCGCCGAGCGCATCCATTTCTGGGAGGACTACAACCGCAGGGCGCTGGTGGGCCTGTCGTGCACGTCGTACTCCGAGCACGGCCTGCTGGCCAGGCAGACCAACATCGAGCTGGCCGGGCTGCGGCTGGCCGAGATCGCCGGGAACGCCCACGCGATCGAGCGCAGCCCGCAGACCGTCAGGTCCGCGCCGAAGGACTCGGTGTTCGCGACCCTGCTGCTCAAGGGCGAGGCGGTGTTCCTGCACGAGAACGGCTGCCTGGCCGCCACGGCGGGCGAGCTGGTCGTCTACGACACGCGCCGGCCGTACCTGTTCGGGTTCTCCTCCTCGATGCGGCAGATCCTGGTGGACGTCCCGCGCGAGCTGTTCGCGCAGGCGTGCGTGGCGGGCGGGCTGCCGGGGCCGATGGTGTTCGGCAGGGCGACGGCGCGGGAGGGCGCGCTCGTGGCCGCGCTGCGCTCGATGATCGGCGGCCTGGCCGCCCTGCGGGCCGCGCCCGACCCCGCCGAGGCCGAGCGGGCCGTGCTCGACCTGCTCAGGCAGCTCGCCGAGGAGCGTACGGGCGGGCGCCCCGGGCCGGACGCCTACCGGTCGCAGCTCATCGTCGCCGAGGACTACATCGACCGGCACCTGCACGACCCGTGCCTGGGGGCGGCGCAGGTGGCCGGGGTCATGGGCATCTCCGTGCGGCACCTGGCGCGCATCTTCGAGTCCACCGGCCGCTCGCCCGCCCGGCACATCGTGGAGCGGCGGCTGGTCCGGGCGCACGCCGAGCTGACCGGGCCGCGCGCGCTGGAGACCACGATCGCCGACGTGGCCCACCGGTGGGGCTTCTCCAGCCAGGCCCACTTCGCCCGGCTCTTCCGCACCCGGTACGGCCTGACCCCGAGCGAGGCCCGCGCCGAGGCCACCCGGTAGGCAGCGCCCGCTCAGGCAGCGCCCGCTCAGGCCCGCTTAGACAGGGCCCGCTCAGGCAGGCCCGCTAGGGGAGCCGGCCGGTGTGCGCGAGGTCGGCCTCCATGCGCGCGGCCGTCCGCCTGAGCTCGGGCAGCACCTCGCGCAGCAGGTGGTCACGGCTGGCCCGGCCGGCGTGCGTGGCCACGTTGACCGCGGCCACCACGCGCCCGTCCGGCCCGCGCACGGGCACGGCGATCGACCGCACGCCCTCCTCCAGCTCCTGGTCCACCAGCGCGTACCCGTCGGCGGCGGCCTGCCGCACGACCGCGGCCAGCCCTTCCGGCGAGGTGATCGTGTGCCGGGACAGCGGCTTCGGCTCGATGGCGGCCACCCGCGCGGCGGGCTGCCCGGCCAGCAGCACCCGGCCCATGGACGTGGCGTACGCCGGGAAGCGGGTGCCCACCGTGATGTCCACGCTCATGATGCTGACCGTGGGCACCCGGGCCACGTAGAGCACGTCGTCGCCGGACAGCACCGCCACCGACGCCGACTCGCGGACGCGCGCCACCAGGTCGGCCAGGTGCGGCTGGACGACCTCGCCGAACGTCCGCTCCGACAGGTGGGCGTAGCCCAGTTCGAGCACCTTGGGCAGCAGCACGTGGCGGTCACCTGCGGCGGCGGCGTAGCCCAGGCGCTCCAGGCTCTGCACCGCGCGCCGTACGGTGGCCCGGGGCAGGCCGGTCACCCTGGCGGACTCGGCCAGCGTGCAGCCGCCGCGCGCCGACCCGAGCGAGACCAGCACGGCCAGGCCGCGGGCGAGCGACTGCAGGTAACCCATGCCCAGCTCCTCCTTGACGGCCCGCGAACCGTCGAGGCCGGCCGGCGCGCGGCGCGGCTCCCGGGGACGGGCGGCCTGGGCCGCCAGGACGGCCTCCATGTCCGCCACCGTCGCGCGCAGGCGGGGCAGGGCGTGCTCGCGCAGCCCGGCCACCGTGTGCCTGCTGGTGTGGCTGACCACGCTGACCGCGCAGACCGCCGTGCCGCCGGGGTCGCGGACGGGCAGCGCGACCGCGATCAGCCCCGGCTCGATGAGCTGGTCGTCCTCGGCCCACGGCGCGGCGGGGTCGAGCAGGGCCAGCCCGGCCGCGCACCGCCCGGCGGGCAGGAGGTCGCCCACCCGGAAGGCCACCGACATCGTGCGCCGCCGGGTGAACTGGCCGACGAAACGCACGCCGTCGCCGTCGCGCACGGCCAGCGAGACCGACTCCTCCAGCTCGGCGGCCAGCCGCTCGGCCAGGGGCGACAGGCTCTCCTGGAGGCCGTCGCAGGCCAGGTAGGCCGCGCCCAGCTCCATCAGCGGCGGCGCGAGCAGCACGTCGCGGCCGTCGGCCCGCAGGTGGCCGAGGTGCACGAGCGTGGCCAGCACGCGGTCGACCGTGGACCTGGCCAGCCCGGTGGCGCGGACGAGGTCGGTCGCGCGCATGGGCCGCCCGGGGTCGGCGGCCAGCACGCGCAGCACGGCCAGGCCGCGCTCCAGGGTCCCGGCCGGTTCCATCGGCGGCTCCTCGTCCAGGTGGGGGCTTTGACAGGAACGCCCCGGTTACAGATACTCGAACCCATAATAGTGAACTAAAGTTCGCAGAGCGAACACCCCCTGGGCGGACACTCGGCGGACATCCTCGGCTGAACGGAGCGTCGTGCGGAGAGACAAGGTGGTCGCGACGGCCGCGGAGGCGCTGGCCGGCGTGCGGGACGGCGCGTCGTTCGCGGTCGGCGGCTTCGGGCTCAGCGGCATCCCCAACGTGCTGATCCAGGCCCTCTACGACACCGGCGTGACCGGCATCGGCGTCGTGTCCAACAACTGCGGCGTCGACGGCGGCGGCCTCGGCATCCTGCTGGCCGCCGGGCGCATCGCCCGCGTGACCGCCTCCTACATCGGCGACAACAAGGAGTTCGCCCGGCAGTACCTCGGCGGCGACCTGGAGGTCGAGCTGACCCCGCAGGGCAGCCTGGCCGAGCGGCTGCGGGCCGGCGGCAGCGGCATCCCCGCCTTCTACACCCCGGCCGGCGTCGGCACCCCCGTCGCCGACGGCGGCCTGCCGCTGCGCCACCACCCCGACGGCACGGTCGCCGTCGCCTCGCCGCCGAAGGAGGTGCGCGAGTTCGACGGCCGGGAGTACGTCCTCGAACACGGCATCCGCACCGACTTCGCGCTGGTCCGGGCGGCCAGGGGCGACCGGTCCGGCAACCTGGTCTTCCACCGCGCCGCCAGGAACTTCAACCCGCTGGCCGCCATGGCCGGGCGCGTCACCGTCGCCGAGGTCGAGGAGCTGGCCGAGCACATCGACCCCGACGAGGTCCACCTGCCCGGCGTGTTCGTGCAGCGCGTGCTCCCGCTCACCCCGCAGCAGGCCGCCGACAAGGGCATCGAGAGGCGTACGATTACCCCGCCTCCGGCAGGAGGGACGGTCACCGAATGAGCTGGACCCGTGACCAGATGGTCGCGCGGGCGGCGGCCGAGCTGCGCGACGGCGACTACGTCAACCTCGGCATCGGCCTGCCCACCCGCATCCCGTCGTTCCTGCCGCCGGGCGTCGACGTCGTCCTCCACTCCGAGAACGGCATCCTCGGCGTCGGCCCCTACCCCGCTCCCGCCGACGTCGACCCCGACCTGATCAACGCGGGCAAGGAGACGGTCACCGTGCTCCCCGGCGCGTCGTTCTTCGACTCCTCGCTGTCGTTCGGCATGATCCGAGGGGGTCACATCGACGTGGCCGTGCTCGGCGCGATGCAGGTCTCGGCCCGCGGCGACCTGGCCAACTGGATGGTCCCCGGCAAGCTGGTCAAGGGCATGGGCGGGGCCATGGACCTGGTGCACGGCGCGCGCAAGGTCATCGTGATCATGGAACACAACGCCAAGGACGGCTCACCCAAGATCGTCGACGAGTGCTCGCTGCCCCTGACGGGCCGGCGATGCGTGCACCGGATCATCACCGACCTCGGCGTCCTCGACGTCACCGGCCAGGGACTGGCCCTGGTCGAGAGCGCGCCGGGCGTGGGCCTGGACGAGCTGCGCAACCGTACCGACGCGGAGGTCATCGCATGAAGGACGTCTACATCGTCGACGCCGTCCGCACGCCGTTCGGCCGCCACGGCGGCGCGCTGGCCAAGGTGCGCCCCGACGACCTGGCCGCGCACGTCGTCGCGGCGCTGGTCGAGCGGACCGGCCAGGAGAGCGCCGACGAGGTGATCCTGGGCAACGCCAACGGCGCCGGCGAGGAGAACCGCAACGTCGCCCGCATGGCCGCGCTGCTGGCCGGGCTGCCGGTCACCACGCCCGGCGCCACCGTCAACCGGCTGTGCGGCTCCGGCATGGAGGCGATCATCCAGGCGTACCGGGCGATCGCGGTCGGCGACGCCTCCGCGGTGATCGCGGGCGGCGTGGAGTCGATGACCCGCGCGCCCTGGGTGCTGCCCAAGCCCGACCGCGCCTTCCCGGCGGGCGGCGGGGAGCTGGTCTCCACGACGCTCGGCTGGCGGCTGGTCAACCCGAGGATGCCCGCCGAGCACACGGTCGCGCTCGGCGAGGGCGCCGAGCTGATCGCCGACAAGCACGGCATCACCCGCGAGGAGCAGGACGCGTACGCGCTGGGCAGCCACCGGAAGGCGGCCAAGGCGGCCCTCGACCGCGAGATCGTCCCCATCGCCGGCCTGACCAGGGACGAGGGCATCCGCGACGACAGCTCGGCCGAGGCGCTGGCCCGGCTCAAGCCGGTGTTCAGAAAGGACGGCGGCACGGTCACGGCCGGCAACTCCTCCCCGCTGAACGACGGCGCGGCGGCGCTGCTGCTGACCGACGAGGAGGGGCTGCGCGGCCGCGAGCCGCTGGCCCGCCTCACCGCGAGCGCCGCGAGCGCGCTGGAGCCGCGCTACTTCGGGCTCGGCCCGGTCGAGGCCGTGCGCAAGGCGCTGGCCAAGGCCGGCAAGGGCTTCGGCGACCTGTCCACCGTCGAGCTGAACGAGGCGTTCGCCGCGCAGGTGCTCGGCTGCCTGGCCGAGCTGCCCGAGCTCGACCCCGCCCTGGTCAACCCCGACGGCGGCGCGATCGCGATCGGCCACCCGCTCGGCGCGTCCGGGGCCCGCGTCACCGGCGCGGTGGCCCACCGGCTGGCCGCGGCCGGCTCGGGCGTCGGGCTCGCCTCCCTCTGCATCGGCGTCGGCCAGGGGCTGGCCGTCGTACTCGAAAGGTAGCGTCCATGTCCGAACCACTCACGCAGGCCGACATCGACCGCGAGATCGCCGCGCTGAGCGAGTCCCGCGGCGAGCGGCCCGCCGACCACCCCGCGCGCGACTACGCCCCCTACCGCAGCACCCTGCTGCGCCACCCCAAGCAGCCGCTGGTCGCGCTGAAGGACCCGGAGGCGAGCGAGCTGTCCGGCCCGGTGTTCGGCGTCACGGACGTGACCGCCCTCGACTCCGACCTGACCCGGCAGCACCTCGGCGAGCCGCTGGGCGAGCGGATCACCGTGACCGGCCGGGTGCTCGACCGGCAGGGCCGGCCCGTACGCGGCCAGCTCGTGGAGATCTGGCAGGCCAACTCCGCCGGCCGCTACCTGCACCAGCGCGACGACCACCCCGCGCCGCTCGACCCCAACTTCTCCGGCGTCGGCCGCTGCCTGACCGACGACGACGGCCGCTACCACTTCACCACGATCAAGCCCGGCCCCTATCCCTGGCGCAACCACCTCAACGCCTGGCGGCCCGCGCACATCCACTTCTCGCTGTTCGGCACGGCCTTCGCCCAGCGGCTGGTCACCCAGATGTACTTCCCCGGCGACCCGCTGTTCCCCTACGACCCGATCCTGCAGTCGGTCACCGACGACGGCGCCCGGCAGCGGCTGGTCTCCACCTACGCCCACGACCTGTCCAAGCCCGAGTGGTCGCTCGGCTACCGGTGGGACATCGTGCTCGACGGGCCCGCCGCGACCTGGATGGAGGAAGGCCGATGAACCCCACCCCCTCGCAGACGGTCGGCCCGTTCTACGGCTACGCGCTGCCCTTCCCCGGCGGCGGCGACCTGGCCGCCGGCGGCATCACCGTGCACGGCCGCGTCTACGACGGCGCCGGCGACCCGATCCCCGACGCGCTGCTGGAGTTCTGGCAGGCCGACCCCACGGGCGACCTGTCGGGCGCGCCGGGCTCGCTGCGCCGCGACCCGGTCAACGGCGCGGTCATCGGCCGGCACGGCGTCGACTTCACCGGGTTCGGCCGCGTCCCCACCGACGCCGACGGCCACTGGACCCTGCGCACGGTCGAGCCGGGCAACGGGTACATCAGCGTGTGCGTGTTCGCCCGCGGCCTGCTCCACCACCTGTTCACCCGCATCTACCTGCGGCCCGACGCCTTCCTCGACTCGCTGCCGCCCGAGCGGGCGCGCACGCTGGTCGCGGTCGAGGAGCGGGAGGGCGTGCACCGCTTCGACATCCATCTGCAGGGCGAGAAGGAGACGGTCTTCCTTGACTTCGGCTGACCCCGCCGGCGCATCCTCCGCAGGCGGTCTGGGGGACTTCGGGCTGCTCGCGCCCATGCGCGGCGGGGCCGAGGCGACCGGCGACCTGGCGGTCCTGCAGGCCATGCTCGACGCGGAGGCCGCGCTCACCCGGGTGCTGGCCGCGCTCGGGCGCGCGCCGCGGGAGGCGGCCGACGCCGTGACCGCCGCGGCCCGCGCCGAGCTGTTCGACCCGGCCGGCCTGGCCGCGCGGGCGCGTTCGGGCGGCAATCCGGTCATCCCGCTGGTGGAGGACCTGCGCGCCGCCGCCGGGCGGTACGGGGAGCACGTGCACGCGGGCGCGACCAGCCAGGACATCCTGGACACCGCGCTCATGCTGGTCGCCCACCGGGCGCTCGGGCCGGTCCTGGCCGACCTCGACCGGGTGGCCGCCGGGCTCGCCACGCTGGCGTGGGACCATCGCGACACCGTCATGGCCGCCCGCACGCTCACCCAGCAGGCCGTGCCCACCACGTTCGGGCTCAAGGCGGCGGGCTGGCGGAAGCTGGTCCTCGACGCCCGCGACCGCCTCCGCGCCGCCCGCGAGGCCCTTCCCGCCCAGCTCGGCGGCCCCGCCGGCACCCTCGACCGGTTCACCGCCCCCGACCAGGACGACGCAGGCGCGGGGGCGCTGGAGGTGGCCGTCCGGTTCGCCGCCGAGCTGGGGCTGGCCGCGCCCACGCTGCCCTGGCACGTGCTGCGCACCCCCGTCGCCGACCTGGCCGGGGCGCTGGCGTTCACCGCCGGCGCGCTGGGCAAGCCGGCCGCCGACGTGCTGGTGATGTCGCGGACCGAGATCGGCGAGGTGTCCGAGGGCGTCGGCGGCGGCTCGTCGTCGATGCCGCACAAGCACAACCCCGTGCGGGCCACGATGATCGCCGCGGCGGCCCGCCAGGTGCCCGCCCAGGCCGCCGTCCTGTACGCCTCGCTCGCCGCCGAGGACGAGCGGCCGCCCGGCGCCTGGCACGCCGAGTGGCAGCCGCTGCGCGAGGCGCTGCGCCTGGTCGCCGGCGCCGCCCGCGACGCCGCGGAACTCGTCGCCGGCCTGCGGGTGCATCCCGGGCGCATGCGCGCCGCCCTGACCGTCGCCGGACCGCCCGGCGCCGCCGCCGCCCTGGTCAAGCGGGCGCTGGAGGAGAAGTGACGTTGTTGCAGCACCGGCTGGACGGCCCGGAACACGCCGAGCCGATCGTCCTCGGCCCGTCGGTCGGCACCTCGGCCCGGGTGTGGGAGCCGCAGGTCGCCGCGCTGGCCCGCAGGTTCCGCGTGGTCCGCTTCGACCTGCCGGGGCACGGCGGCTCCCCGTCGCTCGGCGTGTCCACGATCGACGGCCTGGCCGGGCTCGTCCTCGACCTGGCCGACGAGCTGGGCCTGGACGCCTTCCACTACGCCGGCATCTCCATCGGCGGCGCGATCGGCGCCACCCTGGCCCTGCGCCACCCCGGACGCCTGCGGTCCCTGGCGATGATCTGCTCCTCGGCCCGCTTCGGCGAGCCGGCCGGCTGGCGCGAGCGGGCCGCGCTGGTCCGCGAGCGCGGCACCGCGCCGCTGCTGGAGCCCACGGCCAAGCGCTGGTTCGCCGGGCCGGGCGACCCGGCGCTGCTCGACGACCTCGCCGCCGCCGACCCCGCCGGCTACGCCGCCTGCTGCGACGCCCTGGCCGGCTACGACCTGCGCGCCGAGCTGCCCGGCATCGCCGTCCCCACGCTGGTCCTGGGCGGCCGCGACGACCCGGCCACGCCGCCCGCGCACGCCAGGGAGCTGGCCGACGGCATCCCCGGCGCGACGCTCGTGGAGGTGCCGGGAGCGGCCCACCTGGCCGGCGTCGACCAGCCGGAACGGGTCACCGCCGCGCTGCTCGCCCACCTGCCCGCCGCCCCCGGCATGCGGGTGCGCCGGGAAGTGCTCGGGGACGCCCACGTCGATCGGGCCGTCGCCCGCACCACCGCCTTCACCAGGGACTTCCAGGACCTCATCACGCGCTACGCCTGGGGGGAGATCTGGACCAGGCCCGGCCTCGACCGGCGCACCAGGAGCTGCGTCACCCTCACCGCGCTGGTCGCGCACGGGCACCTCGACGAGCTGGCCATGCACGTCCGCGCCGCCGTGCGCAACGGGCTGACGGCCGACGAGATCGGCGAGGTGCTGCTGCAGAGCGCGATCTACTGCGGGGTGCCGGCCGCCAACGCGGCGTTCGCCGTCGCCCAGCGCGTCCTTACCGAGATATCAGGGGAGTCCGCATGACCATCACCCGTGAGCTGCTGATCGGCGGCAAGAACGTCCCCGCCCTGAGCGGCCGTACGACGCCCGACCTGGCCCCCTACACCGGCGAGGTGTACGCGACCGTGGCCGCCGCGGGCGTCGAGGACGTCACCTCGGCCGTGGACGCGGCGCAGGCCGCCTTCGACGGCTGGGCCGCCACCAGCCCGTTCGCCCGCCGGGCGATCTTCCTCAAGGCCGCCGACCTGCTCCAGGAGCGCGGCGAGCAGGCCGTGGCGCTGATGGCCGCCGAGGTCGGCGGCACCCGACCGTGGGCGCTGTTCAACGTCGGGCTGGCCGCGAACATGCTGCGCGAGGCCGCCGCCGCGATCACCGCGCCGCGCGGCGAGGTGCTCACCGCGCAGGAGGAGGGCGTGCTCGGCCTGGCCGTGCGCGAGCCGCTCGGCGTGGTGGCCGCCTTCTCGCCGTGGAACGCGCCGATCATCCTCGGCGTGCGCTCGGTGGCCGCCGCCCTGGCCGCGGGCAACACCGTCGTCATGAAGCCCAGCGAGGACGCCCCCATCGCGTGCGGCCTGTTCGTCGCCGACCTGCTGCACGAGGCCGGGCTGCCCGCGGGCGTGCTCAACGTGGTCACCAACGACCCGGCCGACGCCGCCGTGGTCGCCGAGGCGCTCATCGCCGACCCCCGCGTGCGCGCGGTCAACTTCACCGGCTCCACCGAGGTCGGCCGGATCATCGGCACCCACGCCGCCCGCCACCTCAAGCCCGCCCTGCTGGAGCTGGGCGGCAAGAACGCCATCATCGTCCTGGACGACGCCGACCTCGACCACGCCGTGGACGCCGCCGCGTTCGGCGTCTACATGAACGCGGGCCAGATCTGCATGTCGGGCGACCGCGTGCTGGTGCACGAGTCGCTGGCCGAGGAGTTCGGCCGCCGGTTCGCCGACAAGGTGCGCGCGCTGCCCGCCGGCGACCCGTCCCGGCCGGAGACGGTGATCGGGCCGCTGGTCAGCGCGGACGCCGCCCGCCGGGTGGCCGGGCTGATCGCCGACGCGGTCGCCAAGGGCGCGACGGTGCTGGCCGGCGGCGGCGAGCCCGACGGCGCGGTGCACCCGGCCACGGTGCTGACCGATGTGCCGAAGCACGCCCGCCTGTACTACGGCGAGGCGTTCGGCCCGGTGTGCGTGGTCGGCGCCTTCGCCACCGACGACGAGGCCGTGGCCCTGGCCAACGACACCGAGCACGGCCTGACCGCCGGGATCATCACCGAGAACGGCACCCACGGCCTGCGCGTGGCCCGCCGCCTGCGGACCGGCATCGTGCACGTCAACGACCAGTCCGTGGGCGACGAGCCGCAGGCGCCGTTCGGCGGCGCCGGCTCCTCGGGCTACGGCCGGTTCGGCGGCCGGTGGGGTCTGGAGGCGTTCAGCAACACCCGCTGGATCACCCTGGCCACCGAACAGGCCCACTACCCGTTCTGACCACCCGGCCCGTCCCTGGGAGCGGCGGGCCGTTCTCCGAGCGGCGGGCCGGTCGGCCGGCCCGCCGCCGGGTCAGTGGGCGTACGCCTGGAACTCCGCCGCCCGCACCTGCTCGCGCGCCGGGCTCGCGGTGGCGCAGTCGGTCGCGGAGCCGGGGTCGGCGTCCTGCTCGCCCGCGTAGCGCGGGTTGCCGGTGCACTGGCTGCTGACCACCCGCAACATCAGGTGGGTGGCGCTGGTCGGCGGCACCCGGAAGGAGCGCACCAGCAGGTCCGCGCCGCGCGGCCGGGGCAGCGTGGCGTCGAACGCGTCCGCCGGGCTGGTGTAGACCTTCCTGAAGCTCGCCGGGTCGGCGCAGTTCGCGGCGCAGGCCAGCACCTCGAACGCGCGCAGCGCCGAGAACCTGTTCTGCCCGCCCGGGTCGGCGGCGTCGCCGACGTCGGGCCGGAGCATCGCGCTCACCTGGACCCTGCGCACCGTGACCGGACGGTCGCCGGCCAGGTCCACGACGACCGACCGGCCGGCCGGCGCGCCGGTGCGCGAGGCCCAGTTCGTGGCCTCGGTGTCGTCGATCAGCCGGGCCTGGTTGACGCCGTCGCCGGCGGCCGTCGCGCCCGCCGCGGCCGAGGCGAGGTTGCGCGGCAGCGGCAGCGGGAGCGGCCGCCTGGCCCCGGCCACCACCGGGAACGTCAGCCGCGCGTGCCCGAACCCGGCGCCCGCCACCACGAACCGGTACGTGCCCGGCGTCATCTCGACGGTGTCGCCCAGCGGCGTGGCCGGGTCGGTGTCGGCGACCGGCACCGCGCGGCCCTCGTAGTCGCCCACGTACAGCCGCAGGGCCGCGTCCCTGGCCTCGCCGAGCGGCTTGAGCTGCAGGGAGCCGTTGCGGCCGGCCGGGTCGACGAAGCTCGGCGTCGGGTCGGGGTCGTTCGGGCCGTTGCTGGCCGCGCCCTTGCCCAGGCCGTGCTCGGCGAACGCCCGCCACAGGATGTCCTGGTTCGCGCCGTCGAAGCGGATGGCGTCGGCGGCCAGGATCGCGTCCCGGTGGTCGACGTAGCTGACCGCGCCGGAGGCCATCAGCAGCAGGGCGTCGTACGAGAGCTGCGCCCACCGCCGGTTGCCCGGGCACCTGTCCACCGCCACCTTGCCGTCGGCGCAGTCGCGCTGCCGGGCCGGCGTGCCCTTGCCGTACCGCCTGACGAACGCCTCGCGGACGTCGAACTGGGTGGCGGTCCAGATCTCGCCGTCCGCGTGCACCTGCGCGCCGACCAGGTCGTAGGCGATGTCGCTGTAGTTCAGCGGCGACCTGGACATGTCGTAGTTGCGGATGCCGCGCGTCCGGTCGCCCGTGACGTACGGGCCGATCACGTACGGGGTCGCGCCGGAGGAGCGGAAGCCGTACTCGTCGAGGTACTCCATGGCGAACAGGTCGGAGGTGCTCTCGTTCATGGCGCCCGCCTGCGCGCCGCTCCAGCCGGCGTTCGGGCCGCCGATCATGCGGCCGGAGATGGCGTGGCTGTACTCGTGGCCGATGACCGACATGTCGTAGTCGCCGTCCACGCAGGGGGAGTAGAACGAGCCGGCGATCGGCTGCCACAGGTACATGTTGGTGATCGGGGCGAGGCCGTCGGGGCCGGTGATCTGGTTGGCGTTGTCGCGCACCGACGCCACGCGCGCGCCCGCCTGGGCGTTGCCCAGCTCGGGGTCGTTGCCGAGCCCGCCGCGGTCGCCGTTGTCCACCTGCATGTTCCAGGCCGACTCGGTGAAGCCGAGCCGGTAGGACCAGTCGTGCATGCGGTTGTGCATGGCGTTGAGGTTGGCGATGGCGGCCTCCAGGTCCGCCTCGCCCGGCTGGTCGAACGTCGCCGGGTCGCACTTGGCCCGGTGCCAGGTGTTGCGCCACGGGTAGACGTAGTCGCGGCTGGGGGAGGGCGCGTTCGCGCGGGTGCCGACGGTGAACGGGTCGCCGCTCGCGCGGTTCTCATACGTCCGGGCGGCGTTGCCCGCGCTGGTGTGGGTGGGCGCGCCGGTGGCGTGGTCCACGTCCCAGGCGCGGCCGGTCGCCGGGTCGCCGCCGGTGGCGAGGTCGCAGCCGGGCCCGGCCGCCTGGCACCAGGTCCGCCGGGTGTCGGTGGCGGAGTAGTCGCCGGGCGGGTTGACCGGGAAGGCCGCCCAGCGCGGGTTCTCCGGGTCGAAGTGGTCGACCAGGTTCTCGCGGGTGAGGATGGCGCCGCTGACCGCGTCCACGTGGGTGGTGTACGCCGCCGCCTCGCCCTTCCCGCCGCCGATCAGCACCACCTGGTACGCGCTGTGCACGCCGTCGGGCGCGGGCACGGCCACCTTCGTGACCTGCTTGGTCGTCGCCGTGGCCAGGTCCACGCCGCCGTCGCGGGCCGCGATCTCCAGGGCCCGCGCCTCACTGATCGCGGCGGCGGGGGGCGCGGCCTGCCCGCGGGCGAGCGAGGAGGTCACGTGGCGCACCTTCCCCCGCACGACGCCGACAGCGACGAGCCCGTCCACCCCGGCCGGCAGCCCGCCGAACCGCTGGCGCAGGAGCACGACGGCACCGGCGCCGAGGGGGTTGACCGCGACCTTCTCCAGCCCGGCGACCTCCTCCGCCGACAGGCCGAACAGCGGCTCGTTGGCGGCCAGGTAGGCGCGGGCGGCCCGTTCGGGGTCCTCGCCCAGGCCCTCGGCGAGCGGCGCGGCGCCGGTGACGACGGCGGGGGTGCCGAGGGCGTTCCAGCGGATCTCCGCGCCGGCGGCCCGCGCGCCGAGCCCGGCGGGCGGCGGGACGCGGCCCTGCCGGTTGTCCAGGTCCGGTCTGCCGTGCTGCTCGGCCTGGAAGTCGTGGACGATCGGGGCCTGCCCGCCGGGTTCGCCCCGGGCGGCGCCGGTCAGGGGCAGGGCAGTGGCGGTGACCGCGAGGGCGATCACGGCGCTGCGTAACCAGGGTCTGGTGGACACGGTTCCTCCTGGGCGCGAAAGACGCGCGGTTGACGCCCGTCCCGCCAGAGGTAACACCGTCCCGGGGTCCTGACAAGATCGGATCGAGCCTCCAGGACTGTCCAGTTCTTGACAACGCCGCGTACTCAACCTGTAGGTTGATAAACCAGTGGGTTGAACAAGGAGGAAGAGATGCTGCTCCGAGAAAAGGTCGCGGTGGTCTACGGCGGCGGCGGCTCGATCGGCGGCGCGGTGGCCCGCGCCTTCGCCCGCGAGGGCGCCCGCGTCTTCCTGGCCGGCCGCACCCGGGCCCCGCTCGACGAGGTCGCCGACGACATCCGCGCGGCCGGCGGCACGGCGGAGACCGCCCTCGTGGACGCGCTGGACGAGCAGGCCGTCGACGCGTTCACCGGCTCGGTGGCCGCCCGCGCGGGCCGCATCGACGTCTCGTTCAACGCCGTCTCCGTCCAGGACGTGCAGCGCCCGCTGGCCGAGATCTCCGTCGAGGACTTCCTGCGGCCGATCCAGGTCGCCGCGCGCACCCAGTTCCTCACCATCAGGGCCGCCGTGCGGCACATGGCCGGTTCGGGGGTCGTCCTGCTGTTCGGCGGCGGCGGGCCGCAGACGCAGCCGGGGCTGGGCGGGTTCAAGGTGTCGCTGGACACCATGGAGGGCATCCGCCGCCAGTGGGCCTGCGAGGCCGGGGCGCAGGGCGTGCGCGTGGTCACCCTGATCACCGGCGGCGTGCCGGAGAGCATCCCCGACTCGTTCCCCGGCAAGGCCGCGCTGGAGGCGGAGCTGCGCGCGCCCACCCTGCTCGGCCGGCTCGCCACCCTCGCCGACGTGGGCGACGTGGCGGCGTTCGTCGCCTCCGACCGGGCCCGGACCATGACGTCGGCGACCGTGAACGTCTCCTGCGGCGCGATCGTGGACCATTAGGGTCGGGACCGCCCAGGAAGGAACGTACGCACCGATGCCCGACGACCAGCTCAGCCTCACCTTCGCCGCCCTGGCCGACCCCACCCGGCGGGCCATCCTCGCCCGGCTGGCCGACGGCGAGGCGACGGTCAACGAGCTGGCCGAGCCCTTCGAGATGAGCCTGCAGGCCGTGTCCAAGCACCTGAAGGTGCTGGAGCGGGCCGGGCTGATCAGCCGCGGACGCGACGCGCAGTGGCGGCCGTGCCGCCTGGAGACGGAGCCCCTGGACGGCGCCTCCGCGTGGATCGACCGCTACCGCGAACGCTGGACCGGCAGCTTCGACCGGCTCGACGAGGAGATCAGCAGGCTCCGGCACAGCGAGGAAGGACGTGACCATGGGTGAGACCGAATTCGTCATCGAACCCGGCCGCCAGGACATCATCATGATCCGGGCCTTCGCCGCCCCCAGGGACGTGGTGTTCCGGGCGGTGACCGACCCTGCGCTGATCCCGCGCTGGTGGGGCCCCCACTGGCTGGACACCCGGGTGGACGCCATGGAGGTCGCGCCGGGCGGCCGGTGGCGCTTCGTCAACACCGACGCCCGCGGCCGGGAGTACGCCTTCGGCGGCGTCTACCACGCGGTCGTGCCGCCGGAGCGGTACGTGCGCACGTGGGAGTTCGAGGGCACGCCGGGCGAGGTGGCCCTGGAGACCGTGCGGCTGGAGGAGGCCGGCGGCCGTACCCGGTACGTGGCCCGGTCGGTGCATCCGTCCGTGGAGGCGCGCGACGCCATCGTCCGCGCCGACGGCCCCAAGGGCGGCGCCCAGTCCATGGACCGCCTCGCCGAGCTGCTGAAAGCGCGCTGACGCCCTACTGCGGGCAGGCCAGGCGGCAGCCGCCGAAGCGGGCCTCGTCCGGCTCCGGGAAGCGGGACTTCGGCGCCCCGCGCAGCGCCTCGGCCATCGAGGCGCGCCAGATGGGGCCGGGGACGGTGGTGCCGTCCACGGTGTCGTAGCGGCGTCCGCCGACGGTCAGGCCGGTGAGCGTGGGCCGATCGGGCCCGGCGGTGGGCGGGCGCCGCTGGGACCCGTCGGGGAACGTGCGGGGCTCGGACTCGTCGGGGAACCCGAGGCTGACGGCGGTGGCCAGGTCGGGGGTGTAACCGGCGTACCAGGCCGACCGGAAGTCGGGGATCCTGCCCGCCAGGCCCGCCGCGTCGCGGCCGAGCCCGCCGGTCCGCAGCAGGCCGGTCACCGCGTCGGCGACGGCCGCGTCCAGAACCTGCTCGCACCGTGGGGCGAGGGCGTGCAGGACCTTGCCGGAGCCGTCGCGGACCTCCTTGACCGCCCTCGGCGCGCAGCGCAGGCCGTGGGCGGCCAGCGTGGCGTAGGTGGCGGCGACGGTGACGGTGTCCGCCTCGTTGATGCCGAGCGTGAACGTCTCGTACTCCTGCAGCGGTGTCCCGTCGGGGCGGGCGAGGCCGAGCCGCTGCGCCATGCGCACGGTCCGGCAGAGGCCGACCCGCTCCTCCAGCCGCAGGAAGAAGGGGTTCGGCACGTCGCGGGCGGCCGAGCGCAGGGTGGTGAACGCGCCGCCGTCGTCGCCGCCGGGGCCGATGATCGTGTGGGCGGGGTCGCCGACGTTCTCGCCCCTGCAGTTGGTGAAGGAGGCGTAGCCGGTGGCCTGGAAGGAGCGGGCGCGGGGGAAGCCGTCGTCGTAGCGGAAGCCGCCCGACAGCGCCGCGGCCAGCGTGTACGCCATCGCCGTGGAGCCCTGGGGCAGGGCGTGCGCGCCCTCGCCGCGGCTGGCCGCCAGCGCCCTGATCTCGCCGCCGCCCGGCGCCACCATGGCCTCGACGGCGACCGGCGTGTCCCCGGGGCGCACCCGCGCCTCGACGGCCCGCTGCGCCGCCCGCTGCGCCCGCGGGTCGAGGGTGGTTGCCACGACCAGGCCGCCCCGGGTGAGCAGCCGCGGATCGATCGCGGTCAGCTCGTCGTGCACCCGGCGGCAGAAGGCGGGGTGGCGGCTGGCCGCGCAGTCGGCGGCGAGCTTCTCGACGACCTGGCCGCCGCCGTCGACGATCACGCTGTCGCGCACGACCAGCGGGGCGACGGCCAGTCGCTGCCTGGCCGGAGGCTGCTCGGCCGTCGCCGACAGCAGCAGGACGACTCCCCAGACGGCCGCCGCCACCCCGGCGACGACGCCGACGGTGAGGAGAGGTCGCTTCATGGACGTCCTTCCGGAAGGGGGGTGCGGCCGGCCCGTCCATCATGGCCGACCGCACCGCCCCCGCGCACCGGAGCTAGACGATCACACCCGTTGCCACAGGGCGGGCACGTTCGGCGGCTCCCAGCCGGGCAGCGCCGTGTGCGGCTGGAGGCAGCGGTAGGTGACGTTGTTGTAGACCACCTGGTCGCCCGACTTGTACGCGGTGCCCGCCGTCCAGTTGCCGGTCGGGCCCTGGGTCGGGGTCACCGTGGGGGTCGGGGTGGGCGTGGGGGTCGGCGTCGGGGTGGCGGTGGGGGTCGGCGTCGGGCCGCCGGGGCCCACCTGCAGGTCGACGCAGTTGTAGAAGGCGTTCTCGGTGTCGGCGATGTTCCAGATGGCCAGCAGCTTGATGCGCCCGGTCCGGCCGCCCAGGCTGACCGAGTGGGTCACCGTGGAGCCCGGTTGCCTGCCGTGGTCGTCGAAGACCGCGATCCTTGTGCCGCCGACGTAGTACTCCCACGTGCTGGTGGCGTGCCGGGCCTCGATGAGCCACTTGAAGTTGACCGTGTCGCCGACGGACGCGGCGGGCCAGGCCTTGCTGTCGTCGTCCAGCGGGGCCCACCGGGGGTCACCGCCGCTGCAGTTGCGCAGGCCCTTGGGCCCCTCGACGCTCTGCGGCTCCCAGATGATCTGGCCGCAGTTCTTGACCTTGCCGGCCGCGCAGTTGGCCTGGCGGCTGGGCGGGTCGGAGATGTAACCGTGCGCCGAGGCCGGCGGGGAGAGGGCGACGACGGTGGCGACGGAGACCGCCACCATGGCTAAGAAGGTCCATACTCTGCGCATGTCACCGTTCCTTCATGCTGGGGGATGCTCCCAAATATAAAGGAAAGTTTCCTAACGGTAAATGGTCCAGTCAGCGCTTTTCCGCCCGCCAGTCAGGTGGTCGTCACCTTCCGCCGGTGGCGAGGGCCCTGCGCCTGATGGCAGACGGGGCGGGCCAACGGGTGGTGACATGTCGTGACTTAGCCTAGGCTGAGGGTGCCGAGGGGAGTACTTCGCAAGCGCCGGCCCGGTCAGTACGGACGTCCCAGACGTCCCCGGGCGGCCGCCCGCGCGATCGGCGCACGGGCGAAGGAGACCTCGAACGATGACGCGCGTTCGAGGAGGACCCATGCCCCCGGGCACATTGCAGGCTGCCCCCGCCCTGACCACCATCGCCACGCCCACTCTCTGGCTGGTCGCGATCGCCGGGCTCGTGCTGCTGCTGGCGCTGGATCTTCTGCTGACCAGGCGCCCGCACGAGGTCCGCATGCGCGAGGCGGCCGGCTGGTCGGTGTTCTACCTGGTGCTGCCGGTGATCTTCGGCTGCTACCTGTGGGCGGACCACGGCGGCGGCGTCGCCGTGGAGTTCTTCACCGGGTTCGTGGTGGAGAAGTCGTTGTCGGTGGACAACCTGTTCGTGTTCATGTTGCTGCTGGCCGCCTTCGCCGTCCCGCCCGCGCTGGCCCGGCAGGTCCTGCTGTACGGGATCGTCGGCGCGCTCGTCCTGCGCGGCGTCTTCATCTGGCTCGGCGCCGCCGCCCTGCAGAGCGGCACGTGGGCGTTCCTGCTGTTCGGCGCGATCCTCATCGTCACCGCCGGGAAGATCCTCAAGGACGTGCTCGGCGGCCACGAGCAGCAGGTGGACATCTCCAACATGCGCAGCGTCCGGCTGGTGCGCCGGTTCGTGCCGGTCACCGACGACTACCGCGGCTCCCGGCTGGCCGTGCGCGAGGGCGGGCGGCTGGCCCTGACGCCGCTGGCCCTGGCCGCCGTCGCCGTCCTGGGGACTGACATCGTCTTCGCCGTGGACTCCGTGCCGGCCGTGTACGGCGTGACCGAGGACCCGTTCCTGGTCTTCGCCACCAACGCCTTCGCGCTGATGGGCCTGCGGGCGCTGTACTTCGTGCTGCAGGGCGTCCTGACCAAGCTGCGCCACCTCAACCACGGGCTGAGCGTCATCCTGGCCTTCATCGGGGTCAAGCTCGTCCTGCACTGGGCGCACGGCGTCTGGGACTGGATGCCGCAGATCCCGACGCTCGCCTCGCTCGGCGTGATCGTCGCCGTCCTGACCACGGTCACCCTGACCAGCCTGTACGCCAACCGCCGCGACCGCGAGAAGGAGGCCGCGAGCTAGTTCACCGCTCCGACGCCTGGGTGCCCCCGACGAGAGAGCCCGCCGTCATGTCGGCATGACGACATGGTCGCGAGACGCTTTCAGGGAAGGACCCCGCGCCCATGACGATCTCTCTTGACACGAGCCGGTACACGGTCGGCATGGCCACGAGCCCCGCCGACCTCCAGGCGGCCCAGCGGCTGCGGTACGAGGTCTTCGCCGAGGAGATGGGGGCGCGGCTCGACAGCCCGGTCTCCGGCCTCGACGTGGACCGGTTCGACGCCTACTGCGACCACCTCCTGGTGCGGGAGGGGCGGCGGGTGGTGGGGACGTACCGGCTGCTGCCGCCGGGGCGGTCCGACCGGCTCTACTCCGACGGCGAGTTCGACCTGCGGGCCCTCGCCCCCATCCGCAATGACCTCGTCGAAGCAGGACGTACCACCGTGCACCCGGACCACCGGGACGGCGCGGTGGTCGCGCTGATGTGGGCCGGGATCGCCCGGTACATGGTGAGCGGCGGCCACCAGTGGCTGGCCGGCTGCTGCTCGGTGCCGCTCGACGACGGCGGCGCGCTGGCGGCCGGGGTGGCCGGGCGGGTGCCGCTCGGCCCCGAGCAGCACCGGGTCACGCCGTACGTGCCCTGGGCGGACGGCGGCGCGCCGCGCTCCGACCGGTTCGTGCCGCCCGCGCTGCTCCGCGGCTACCTGCGGCTGGGCGCGTGGGTGTGCGGGCCGCCCGCGCACGACCGGGACTTCGGCACGGCCGACTTCTTCGTGCTGCTCTCGATGGCCCAGGTGAACACCCGCTACCTGCGTCACTTCCTGGGCGGGACGCCGTGACCGGCCCGTGGCTGCGTACGGGCCCGTGCACGCCGGACATGTGCGTGGGTGCGGCGGTCGTCGCGGCGGGGGCGGCCCGCCGGGCGCTGCGGCTGCTCGCCGCGGCCGTGGTGGTGCTGGCCGGGGTGCCGGCGGCGCTGTCCCTCCGCCACGCCGGCCCGGCCGTGCGGGCGCGCGTCACCGGAACGTGGGCCCGGCTGCTGCTGCGCGCCCTGGGCATCCGTCTGGACCTCGTCGCCGAGGAGGCGGCGGAGGCGACCCGGCCGCCGAATGCGGCCGGGGTGGGGGGCGGGGCCGCGGGTTCAGGGGGACGTGGGGAGACCGGGGAGCTGGTCGTGGCCAATCACGTGTCGTGGCTGGACCCGCTGGTCATCGCGGCCGCCGTGCCCTCGCGCCCGCTGGCCAAGCGGGAGATCGCCGCCTGGCCGGCCGTCCGCACGCTGGCCGCGGGCTCGGGCGCGCTGTTCATCGACAGGGAACGCCTGTCCGCGCTGCCGTCGGCGGTCGCCGCCGTGGCCGCGGCGCTGCGGGCGGGCGACTCCGTCGTGGCCTTCCCCGAGGGCACCACGTGGTGCGGGCTCGGCATGGGCGACTTCCGGCCGGCGGTGTTCCAGGCGGCGATCGACGCGGGCGCCGCCGTACGGCCCGCCGCGCTGCGCTACCGCGAGGACGGCCGGCCCTCGACCCGCGCCTGCTACGTGGGCGAGGACTCGCTGCTCGCCTCGGTGCTGCGGGTGGCCGCGACCCGGCGGCTGGCCGTCGAGGTGCGCCTGCTGGCGCCCCTGCGCGCCGCGCCGCCGGCCGGTCGGCCGCGGGCGCGCGCCGCCCTGGCCGGGACCGCCGAGGCCCTGGTGCGCGCCGCGGCGGACGGCCCTCCCCGGCAGGAGCGGGGGAGGGCCGTCGCTCACTTGCCGAAGCCCGCGGTCAGCCCGCTGAGCAGCTGACGGCGGCCCACCACGTAGAGGATCAGGATGGGCAGCGTGGTCAGGACGACCGAGGCCAGCACGGCGGGCACGTTCACGCTGTACTGGCCCTGGAACGTCCACAACGCCAGCGGCAGCGTGCGCTTGTCCGGGCTCTGGGTCAGGATCAGCGGCAGCAGGAAGCCGTTCCAGATCGTCAGCGCGTTGTAGATGGTCACCGTCACCACGGCCGGGCGGGTCAGCGGGAACGTCAGCCGCCAGAGCATGCCCCAGTCGGTGGCGCCGTCCAGCCGCATCGACTCGAACAGCTCCTTGGGCACGTCCCTGATGAAGTTGGACAGCACCAGCACCGACAGCGGGATCGCGAACGCGATGGAGGGCAGGATCATGCCCAGCAGCGAGTCGTACAGGCGCAGCCGGATGATGATCAGGTAGATCGGGATGATCGTGGCCTGGAGCGGGATCGCCAGCCCCATGAGGAACAGCGAGTTCACCCCGCGCAGGAACCGCCCGCCGCCGCGCACGATCGCGTACGCCGCCATGAACGACACCCCGACGGCCGGGATCACCGCGCCGAGGGTGACGAGGAGGCTGTTGAGGAAGTACAGCGCGAAGTCCGACTCCAGCACCAGCCTGTAGGCCCCCAGCGTCGGCTCCGCCGGCGGCGCCAGCGGGTTGGAGGCGTAGTAGGAGCTCTGCTCCTTGAAGCTGGTGATGACGATCCAGTAGATCGGGACCACCACGATCGCCAGCCAGATCCACCCGGCCACCCCGGCCACCCAGTTGCGGCGGGCGGCGGCCGGCCCGCCCGCCCGCCGGGACGCCTCGGCGGCCCGCCGCGCCGGTTTCGTCAGCGTGGTCGCCATGTCAGGCCCCTTCCAGCTGGCTCGCCGCGGCGTCGCGGCCGCCCAGGCGGCGCAGCAGCAGCGCCAGCGCCAGGCCCACGAGGACGAGGATGACCGCGATCGCGCTGGCCGGTCCCATCAGGTTGGCCTGGAACCCCCGCTTGTACATGTCCAGGGCGAGCACCCGGGTGGCGTCGCCGGGACCGCCGGCGGTCAGCACGAAGATCAGGTCGAAGAACGTCAGCGACCCGACCACCATCAGCGTGGAGGACGTGATGATCGTGTACTTGAGCTGCGGCAGCGTGATGCTGAAGAACGTGCGCACCCGGCCCGCGCCGTCGAGTTGGGCGGCCTCGTACATCGAGCGCGGGATCTGCCGCACGCCGCCCTGGTAGATCAGCGAGTGGAACGGGATGAACTGCCACGACACCACGAAGATCACCACGCTGAAGGCGAGGACGGGCTCGCCCAGCCAGTCCTGGGCCAGCAGGTCCAGGCCGA
Organism: Nonomuraea sp. NPDC049637; assembly: GCF_040675235.1. Taxonomy (NCBI): domain Bacteria; kingdom Bacillati; phylum Actinomycetota; class Actinomycetes; order Streptosporangiales; family Streptosporangiaceae; genus Nonomuraea; species Nonomuraea sp. NPDC049637. The sequence goes on along the minus strand of NZ_JBFAOM010000030.1, from coordinate 80,288 downwards.
GCCCGGCGCCGAGCCCGAAGTTCGGGTCGAGCAGCGCCTTGTAGGTGATGGCGATGGCGGCCGAGCTGAGCAGCAGCGGGATGAAGTAGAACACCGACAGCACGGCCCGATAGCGCTGCTGACCGGCCAGGAACACCCCGAGCAGGATGCTGGCCGGCGTCTGCACCGCCCAGGACGCGGCCATCACCAGGAACGTCACCCACAGCGCGTGCGGCAGCCCGGGATCGGCGAGCACGGCCTGCCAGCTCGACAGGCCGGCGAAGCCGATGTCGCCGAGCCCGTCCCAGGAGGTGAAGCTGAGGACGAGGACCCCGGCCAGCGGGATCACGCCGAAGGCGACGAAGAGCAGCAACGCCGGGACGGCCAGCCAGGCGAGGGAGCCGCGGCCCCCTCGCCCGGCCGCCGCCGGCGCCCGCCGCCCGGCGGGGATCGGGATCACGCTCACTTGCCGATGACCGCGTTCATGTTCGTCTGGAACTGCTGCGGCGAGATGGACAGCTGGAACAGCTTGGCGATGTTGTCCAGCAGCACTTCGGCGGCGGTCGGGCTGAGCGCCTGGTCCCACGACTGGGCGAAGGTCTTGGCGTTGCTGGCGATGCCGTAGACGAACTTCAGGAACTCGGCGTCGGGGGAGGAGGCGAAGGCGGCGTCGGCGCCCTTGACGATCGGGACGGCCCCCGTGTCCGCCCACTCCTTGACCTCGGTCTGGTCGAGCACGCCGCTGGTGAAGAACTTCTTGGCGATCTCCTTCTGCTCGGGCGTGGCCTTGGCTGAGATCGACAGGTACTGGCCGGGGTTGCCGACGGTGTTGCTCGGGTCGCCCTTGCCGCCGTCCACGGGCGGGAAGTTCATGTAGCCGAGGTGGCCGCCGGGGACGAAGTCGCCGCCGTCGTTCTTCATGCCGCCGTACGTCCAGCCGCCGTGCAGCATCATCGCGGCCTTGCCGGTGTAGAGCAGCGCCTGGTCGGCGTTGGAGTCGGCGGTGATGGAGGAGAAGCCCTTGATGAAGCCGTTCGCCTTGATCAGGTCCTGCATCTTGGTCAGGGCGTCGAGGGCGGCGGGGTGGGACCAGGCGTCCTTCTGGCCCTCGAACACCGCCTGGAACACCTCGGGGCCGCCGATCCGGTCGAACAGGAACTCCAGCCACATCATGTTGGTCCAGCGCGACTGCCCGCCGAGCGAGAACGGCGCGATGCCCTTGGCGTTGATCTTGGGCACGATGTCCATGATCTCGCCCCAGGTCGTCGGCGGCTGCACGCCGACCTTCTCCAGGACCTCCTTGTTGTAGTACAGGACGATCGGCTGCACGGTCTCGCACGGCATCGCGTAGATCTTGCCGTCCACGGTGGCCGCGCCGAAGGAGGAGGGGAACAGCCGGTCCTTGACGGCGGCGTTCTCGGAGAACCAGGACGTGAGGTCCTCGACCTGGCCCGCCTGCACGTAGCTGCGCAGCGTGCCGCCGCCCCAGCCCCAGATCAGCGTGGGGGCCTGGCCGGCGCCGATGGCCGTCTTGATCTTGGTCTTGTAGGCGTCGTTCTGGAACGCCGTGCCCTCGATCTGGGTGGTGGGGTTCGCCTTGTTGAAGCGCTCGATCGCCCGGCGGCGCACGCCTTCCTGCGGCTCGACCGACAGGTACCAGTAGGTGGCCTTGGCGCCGCCGCCGCCACCGCCGGTCGGGCCGCCGCCACCCGCGCGGGTGGGGCCCGACGTGCCGCAGGCGGCGAGCGCGGCTCCCAGGGGCAGCCCCATCGAGAGGCTGAGGAAGGTGCGGCGAGAGGTTGTCCTGGTCTCCACGCTGATCTCCGTACTCGAGTGCCGTGGCCTGGCCGCGGCTCGGTTGTCCTTGGGACGCGTTGGCCGGCGGTCGGATCGGCAAACCCCCCAATGCCGCTCGTCCGCTCGCCGTTGAGTGAACTAGTCGAAACATTTGCGACATGACCGCGCGGCACGTCAATCTAGATTTCGACCATTACCCTGTCAAGACCCTGTCCCGGAAACCGGATCTGGGCGCCGGGCGGTCCTGTGTAGTAATCTCGCGCGGGCATCTAGCTGGCTATTCTGCGCCAGTTGCGGCATTGTGCAGGTGGCAGGCCCAGCTCCGAAACATTTCGAAATTTTGCGGCAGAACTCTTGAAGGAGTGCAGTTCATGACGGCTCTAGATCGGACCCCGGCGGATCGGGTCCTCGGTCCGTGGCTGGACCCGGCGCTTCCCGTGGCCGAGCGCGTCGAGGCCCTCCTTCAGGAGTTGACGCTGGAGGAGAAGGTCGCCCAGCTCGGCAGCCGGTGGGTGGGCAACGACATGGCGCACGAGGAGGCCGCGCCCGCCCCCGACCCGGACGGCACGGGCACCCACAACGTGGCCCCCATGCAGGACGTTTTCGCCGCCTCCGGCACCGTGCCCCTGGGCGAGGCCGCCCGGCACGGGCTCGGCCACCTGACCCGGGTGTTCGGCAGCGTCCCGGTGACGGTGGCCGAGGGCGCCGCCGAGGTGGTGCGGCTGCAACGCGAGGTCGTCGGGTTGTCCAGGCTGGGCATCCCCGCCCTCGTGCACGAGGAATGCCTGACCGGTTTCACCACCTACGGCGCCACCGTCTACCCGGCGGCCATCGCCTGGGCCGCCACCTTCGACCCCGGCCTGGTCGAGCGCATGGCCGCGGCCATCGGGCGGGACATGCGCGCCGTGGGCGCCCACCAGGGCCTGTCCCCGGTGCTCGACGTGGTCCGTGACTACCGGTGGGGCCGGGTCGAGGAGACGATGGGGGAGGACCCGTACCTCGTCTCGATGCTCGGCGCGGCGTACGTGCGCGGCCTGGAGAGCGCCGGCGTGATCGCCACGCTCAAGCACTTCGCCGGGTACTCGGCCTCGCGGGCCGCCCGCAACCACGGCCCGGTCCCGATGGGCCGCCGCGAGCTGATGGACATGATCCTGCCGCCGTTCGAGGCGGCGATCACCCTGGGCGGCGCCCGCTCGGTGATGAACTCCTACTCCGACGTGGACGGCGTGCCCGCCGCCGTCGACTCCTGGCTGCTGACCGAGCTGCTGCGCGAGGAGTGGGGGTTCACCGGCACCGTCGTGTCCGACTACTGGGCGGTCCCGTTCCTGGCGACCATGCACCAGGTGGCCGCCGATCCGGCGGACGCGGGTGCGCAGGCGCTGGCCGCCGGCGTGGACGTCGAGCTGCCCGACACCCTCGGCTTCGGCGCCCACCTGGTCGAGCGGGTGCGCCGGGGCGAGCTGCCCGAGTCGCTGATCGACCGCGCCGCGCGCCGGCTGCTCACCCAGAAGGTGCAGCTCGGCCTGCTCGACCCCGGCTGGACGCCGGAGGGCTCGGTCGCCGGCGCGCAGGACGTCGAGCTGGACTCGGCCGCCAACCGCGCGCTCGCCCGCGAGCTGGCCGAACGCTCGATCGTGCTGCTGGACGCCGGGACCGCGCTGCCGCTGAGCGCGGACCTCGGCCGGATCGCCGTCGTCGGCCCGTGCGCCGACGACCCGCGCACGTTCATGGGCTGCTACGCCTTCCCCAACCACGTGCTGCCCCGCTACCCCGGGCTCGGGCTCGGCGTCGAGGCCCCGACCGTGCTGGACGCGCTGCGCGCCGAGCTGCCCGGCGCCGAGATCGTGCACGAGCCGGGCTGCGCGGTCCAGGGCGGCGACCGGTCCGGGTTCGCCTCGGCGGCCGCCGCCGCCCGCGCGGCCGATCTGTGCGTCGCGGTCGTGGGCGACCTGGCCGGCCTGTTCGGCCAGGGCACGTCGGGCGAGGGCTGCGACGCCGAGGACCTGCGGCTGCCCGGCCTCCAGGCCGACCTGCTGGCCGAGCTGTTCGCGACGGGCACGCCGGTCGTCGTGGTGGTCGTCTCCGGCCGCCCGTACGCGCTGGGCGAGGTGCACGACGGCGCCGCCGGGCTGGTCCAGGCGTTCATGCCGGGAGAGGAGGGCGGCGGGGCGATCGCCGGTATACTGAGCGGTCGTGTCCAGCCTGGAGGCAAGCTTCCCGTGCAGATACCCCGCCATCCTGGCGGGCAGCCGGGCACCTACCTGCAGCCCCCGCTCGGAGCCGACAGCAAGGGCATCAGCAACCTCGATCCCACCCCGCTGTTCCCCTTCGGGCACGGCCGCTCCTACACCACCTTCGAGGTCGGCGACCTGCGGATCAGCGCCGCCGAGGTGCCGACCGACGGCGAGTTCACCGTCTCGGTCCGCGTCGCCAACACCGGCGGCCGGGCGGGCGACGAGGTCGTGCAGCTCTACCTGCACGACGTCCTCGCCCAGGTCACCAGGCCGGTGAAGCAGCTCACCGGCTTCGCCAGGGTCCGCCTCGAACCGGGCGAGAGCAGGCGGGTCTCCTTCCTCGTCCACACCGACAGGACCGCCTTCACCGGGCGCGACCTGCGGCGGGTCGTGGAGCCGGGAGACGTCGAGGTGCTCGTCGGCACGTCCGCCGCCGACCTGCCGTGCCGCGGCGTGGTCCGGCTGACCGGCCCGGCGCGGCCCGCCGGCGCGGGCAGGCGGCTGGTCACACCCGTGGAGATCCGAGGAGGAACAGATGCCGGCTCCTAGGCGCGCCACGCTGGCCACCGTCGCGGCCTCGGCCGGCGTGTCCGTCGCCACCGTCTCCAAGGTGCTCAACGGCCGCAGCGACGTGGCCCCGGCGACCCGTTCGCTGGTGCAGTCGCTGCTCCAGCAGCACGACTACGTGCCCGCCACGCCGCGCCGCGGCGAGGCGGGCGGCCCCGCCACGGTCGAGGTGCAGTTCGACGACGACCTCAACGCCTACTCCACCGAGATCATCCACGGCGCGATCGAGGCCGGCGACGAGCTGGAGACGTCGGTCGTCGTCAGCATCAGGAAGAGCCACCAGCGCACCGGCGGCTGGGCGCGCGACCTGGTGGCCGCCGGGCGGCGGGCGCTCATCGTGGTGACCAGCGAGCTGACCGGCGCGCAGCTCGGGGCGCTGACGCGGGCCCGGCTGCCGCTGGTCGTGATCGACCCGCTCAACCTGCCGACCACCAGCGTGACCAGCGTCGGCTCGACGAACTTCGCCGGCGGCCTGACCGCCACCCAGCACCTGCTGTCCCTGGGCCACCGCCGCATCGCCTACATCGGCGGCCCGCCGACCTCGGCCTGCAACCAGGCCCGCCTGCACGGCTACCGCGCGGCGCTGGAGGCGGCCGGCGCGCCCGAGCCGCCCGGCTACGTGCGCACCGCCCACTTCCACTACCAGGACGGCCTGGTCAACGGCGCGAGCGTGCTCGACCTGCCGGAGCCCCCGACCGCGATCTTCGCCGGCTGCGACGAGATCGCGCTCGGGGTCATGGAGGCCGCCAGGTCGCGCGGCCTGCGCATCCCGGAGGACCTGAGCATCGTCGGCTTCGACGACACCCAGATCGCCCGGATGGCCTCGCCGCAGCTCACCACCGTGCGCCAGCCGCTGCGCGAGATGGGCCGGGCGGCCCTGCGCACCGCGCTGCGGCTGGCGGCCGGCGAGCGGATCGACTCCCACCACGTCGAGCTGGCGACCGAGCTGGTGGTGCGCGGCTCGACCGCCCCGGCGGCGCCTACGGAAGGCTGAAGGCCAGGAACACCGACCCGTACGGGTTCGGGTACGGCGTGAAGGAGTACCCCGACTGGACGAACAGCATGCCGTGCGACACCACGGCCCCGCCGCCGCCCGAGACGGCCCCGCCGCGCCCGGTCAGGCCGTTGACGCCCGGCACCTCCTGCATGGTGTCGTAGGCCCACACGACCTCGCCGGTGCGCGCCGAGTAGGCCCGCATCTTGCCGTCCATGCTGCCCTCCCAGACCAGGCCGGGCGTGCTGGAGACGGCCGGGGTGTGGCCGAGGCGGCAGACGTTCGGGTACTGGGCCGCGCCGCCGGTGGCGCAGCCGTCGGCCGGGTTGGGCGTCTCCCACAGCAGGTGCCCGGTCGCCGGGTCGAGGGCGAACAGGGTGCCGGGCTGGGCCATGTACGTGGCCACGTACAGGCGCTGCCCGTCGAACGAGGTGCCCCACTGGACGCCGGACAGGCCGCCGCCGGGCATCGGCTTGGACAGCTGCCGCTGCCAGACGATCTTCCCGGTACGCGCGTCGAGCACGTGGTACACGCCCGCCTTCTGCCCGATGCCGACCAGGGCGCGCCCGCCCGCCCTGAACAGGTTGGGCGCGGCCCCGAGGTCGAAGTCGAGCGCGGTGCCGTCGGGGAGGTTCGGGCAGTACTCGCGGTCCTCGGGGGTGGGCAGCGAGCACTCCAGCCGCCAGGTGTCCACGTCGGTCATCCGCCGGGTCCAGCGCGGCCGGCCGGTGTCGATGTCCAGCGCCAGCACCGAGTCGTAGTGGCCGGCGCTGCCGGTGTAGTTCTGGCCGGTGCCGACGTACAGGGTGCGGGTGAGCGGGTCGAGGGCCGGGGAGCTCCACACGCCGCCGCCCGAGGGGGCGTACCGGGGGACGCCGTTGGGCCAGGTGCCGTCCTGGCGGGCCTTCGGGACGGTGTTGAAGCGCCAGACCGGGCGGCCGGTGTCGGCGTCCATGGCGTCGAGGTGGCCGCGGAAGGTGCAGCAGGCGTGCTCCTTGCCGAGGATGTTCTCGCCGCTGGAGACGCCGACGTAGACGCGGTCGCCGAAGACCAGGGGCGAGCTGGTCACGATCGCCGTGACGGTGTCGTCGAGCCGGCGGGCCCAGGCCAGCCGGCCGGTGCGCTGGTCCACGGCGTAGAACCAGCCGCGCACGTCGCCGAAGTACACCTTGCCCCTGGCCACGGCCGGGCCGTCCTGCACCTGGGTGCGGCCGGTGCCGACGGTGGCCAGGTCGAACTCCCAGCGGGCGGCGCCGGTGGCGGCGTCCCTGGCGTACAGCTTGCCTTCGGGGGAGCCGAAGTACACGGTGTCGCCCACGACGGCGGGCTGGCTGCGCGGCGTGCCGGCCTCCTTGGGATAGGCGAAAGCCCACTTCAACGCGAGGCCGCCGACCGTGCGCGGGTTGATCGCGCGTTCGGCCGCGTTGTGCCGCCAGCCCAGCGGGCCCTGCTGCCACATGGGCCAGTCGCCGCCGGTCGCCGCCTGCGCGGGCGCCGGGCCCTGCAGCAGCGCGAGGCAGAGCGCGGTCAGCAGCCGGATCATGAGGTCGCCTCCTTGTTCCAGAACGCGCACTGGTGCTGCCTGGCGATCTCCCGCGTCACCTGGCTGTCACCGGCCGGGGCCAGGGACATGACGGCGGGATCGGTGCGGGTGTACCGGGGCCACAGCGGGGTCCCCTCCGCGGTCGGGTCGCCGGTACGGGCGAAGCCCGTCCACTGGGCGACGAGCTGGGCGCCGAAGGAGCGCTGGTTGGCGTCCAGGTCCTTGACGTCGGAGTACAGGAAGGGCGCCTCGCTGATGTGGAAGGCGCCGTTCGGCTTGGTCCGGTCGAGGAAGAACAGCGGCGGCGCGTCGGTGTTGTCCACCTGGAAGGCGTACACCGGCAGGTGCGCGGCCAGCCGTTCGTCGTTGAGCAGCGCAGGGCAGACCGAGTTGCTGTCGGCCACGATCGTCCGGTAGGCGATGAACGCCGCCGGGGCGGGGAACCTGGCCAGCGGGTAGCGGGCGAGCACCTCGGGGGCGAGGGGGCCGTACTGCCGGCGGACCAGGGTCTCGTACTCGTCCGGGGTGTTCGCGGCGGGGAGCTGGACCTCGTCGCGGCCGACGCCGTGCATGAGGGCGACCTTGTTGACCTTGCCCCTGGCGAACGCCCGGGACGGCGACATCGTCAGGATGCGGCCGTCCACGATGGGGGCGATCGTCCCGCGGTCCGGGCCGAGCCCGTCGCCGGACTGGTCGAGCAGCGCCTTGACCGGCTTGGACCGCAGGCATGCGGCCGGGTCGGCGGCCTGCTCGCAGCCGAGCGCGGCGGCGAACCGGCCGCCCTGGGCCTGCGCCTCGGCCTGCGTGGGCAGCTCGGCCTTGCAGTCCTGCGGCTGCCAGAAGGTGTTCACGCCGCGCAGCGAGTTGTACTCGCCGCTCTGCACGATGCCTTTCTCGAACAGGCCCTTCGCGGTCGGCGACGCCGTGTGCGCGCAGACGCTCGACCCGCCGGCGCTGGCCCCGAAGATCGTCACGTTGCCGGGGTCGCCGCCGAAACGGGCGATGTTGCGCCGCACCCAGCGCAGCGCCTCCTGCTGGTCGGACAGGGCGTAGTTGCCGGCGTTCCGGCCGAAGGCCCGGTGGGACAGGAAGCCCAGGACGCCCAGCCGGTAGCCGACGCCGACGTGCACGACGCCGCCGGCCTTCGCCAGGTAGGAGCCGTCGGAGGGGGCGCCGTAGCGGAAGCCGCCGCCGTGGAACTCCACCATGACGGGCAGGTCGCGCGCCCCTTCGGGGGCGGCGACGTTGAGCTTGAGGCAGTCCTCGTCCTCGGAGGGGGAGCCGAGCAGCTCGGCCTGCGGGCACGGGCTGCCCCGCCCGGTGCCGGAGAACACGCCGGGCCAGGGCGTGGCCCGGCGCGCGGGCGTCCAGCGCAGGTCGCCGACGGGCGGGGCGGCGTAGGGGATGCCGAGCCAGGAGCGCAGGCCCTCGCCCGCGATCCCGCACACCTGGCCCGAGTCGGTGGTGACGGTCGTGCCGGGCGCGCAGGCGGGCGCGCCGCGCGGGGCCGCCTGCGAGGGCGGCGTCGTCAGGCTGAGCGACGCGATCACGACGAGCGCGCTCAGCCCTGGTCGGAGCTTCAACATGCGCAAGTTCCCTCGGTGGATTCACACGGGACCTTGCGCATCGTGTCAAGGCGAGTCAGCCCGATCAATGGCGGCCGTCATACCGGACCGCCATCTCGCCCGTGCGATCACCGCCGCGCCGCCTCGCGGCTAGCGGTCGCTCCACTTGATCTCGTACGGCTTGAGCGTCAGCTCCTTGCCGTCCACCGTCGTGGTGACCTGCTTGCCGGCGGTGTTGACGGCGAGGAGTCGCCGGGGCTGGGCCAGCACCCGCACCCGCCGGTCGGCGGAGGTGACCGGCTCCAGCTCGGCCCCCGCCGGGAACCAGCGGGTGAAGTCGCTCACCAGCTTGCCGGTGGGCATCAGCGCGCCCGTGCGCGGGTCCCACATGCAGGCCCGGCACTCGCCGTCCTTGGCCTGCGGGTTCCAGTACAGGGCGGTGCTCGCGCCGCTCCTGGCGAACTCCATCATCGAGACGGCCTGCACGGCCAGCCGCATGGGCTCGTCCCAGACGGTGCCGTCCTCGGGCACGAAGTACCACTCCGACCACCACACCGGCAGGTCGCCGGTCTTCTCGCGCAGCCACTTGGTGATCGCGCCGAACTTGCCCAGGGCGCCGAACGCGTCCGGCAGCAGCTCGTGGGTCTCGGTGGGGGAGGCGCCGTCCACGACGACGAAGTCGGCGCCCTTCTTGTGCTTGAACCAGTACTCGAAGGCGTCGAGGGCGTGCTGGTTGACCGCCCCCCACGGGCCGCGCAGCTCGGTGTCGCCCTTGCTGTCGCTGTCGAAGCCCAGGTACGGGCCGCCGATCTTGGCGTCCGGACGGACCGCCTTCACCGCGTCGTACACCTTGTTGTACAGCTCGGTGTAGCCCTTGTAGTCCGCGGGCTTCGCGTGGTCCCGCCAGAAGCCCTTGAACTCGTTCCAGACCATGAAGTACTTCACGTCCCGGTAGCGCTCGGCCACGGTCGCCGCCAGCTTGGCGAAGTCGTCGAAGTGCTCCGGGTACGGCGCGTCCTCCAGGTGCTCCTTCCAGGCCGACTCCTCGGTCGGGCCCTCGGGGCCGCCCTTCATCCAGTCGGGGGCGCAGCACAGCGTGATGACGCCGATGCCGCCGGACTCCCGCATGAAGTTCGTCCGGCTGTCGAGGTCCTCCCAGAAGTACTCGCCCCGCCGCGGCTCGGGGTTGAGCGCCCCGAAGCCCATGATGTGCTGGTTCTGCAGCATCGGCGTCTCGGACAGCGCGCGGGCGACGTCCTGCTCCAGGCGCGGGGTGATGTTGTTGGCGCTGACGCCGGTGTGGGTCAGGCCCCAGCGCGGCCAGTCGGCGTCCACGGGCGGCGGCTTCAGCGCCTCGGCGGTGGCGGCGGGCGAGGACGTCTGCGGCGGCTGGGCGCCGGTGGTCTCCTGGTCGGCGGTGGCGCCGAGGGAGCAGCCCGCCGCGAGCAGCGCCATGGCGGCGAACCCCATGACGCAGGTGGCCAACCGGCCGGAACGCCGCGCCGCCGCCCTCCCGCTTACTGTTGACACCTGAATCCCCACCTGGTCCTCGGCGCTTTTTGCCTAGAGCGTTCCATGCCCCCGCAAACGCGGCAAACCAGTGGGCCGGATTCACAGCCAAGCGTTATCTCGCGGACACGGCGGCGCTTCCGGCGCCCCTGGCGCGCCGGAAGGCCGCCGCGTCCTGTCCCTAGCGGCCCTGCAGGCCCTTGACGTTGTCCCCGAACGTCCAGCCCTTCGAGCCGTCCCAGTTGATCGACCAGGTCATCAGGCCCTTGAGCTGGCCGTTGAAGGCGTTCCAGCCCTGCGAGACAAGCGAGGGGGCCATGTACCCGCCGCCGGCGCCCGGCTGCGCGGGCAGGCCCGGCACCTGCTTGTCATAGGGCACGGTGATCGTCGTGCCCTGGATGGTCAGGCCGTTGTTCAGGCAGGTGGTCTGCACGGTGAAGCCCTGCACGGTGCCGGCGGAGTAGGAGTCGCCGGAGCAGCCGTACATGCTGCCGTTGTAGTACTGCATGTTCAGCCACCACAGGCGGCCGTTGTCGGCGTACTTCTTGATGATCGGCAGGTACGCGCCCCAGATCGACCCGTACGTCACGCTGCCGCCCGTCACGTACGCCGTCTCCGGCGCCATGGTCAGGCCGAACCCGGCCGGCATCTGGGCGAGCACGCCGTCGATGATCCGGATGAGGTTCGACTGCGAGGCGGAGAGCTGGGTGATGCTGCCGCCGCCGGTCAGGCCGGTCTCGATGTCGATGTCGATGCCGTCGAAGTTGTACTTCTTCAGGATCGGCACGACGGTCGCCACGAACCGGTCGGCGACGGCGCTGGAGCCGAGGTCGATGCCGGCCGCCGCGCCGCCGATGGACATGAGGATCGTCGCGCCGGCGGCCTTGGCCTGGCACATCTCGGCCGGGGTGGCGACCTTGACGGTGGCGTCCATGCCGTCCTCCCACAACACGGTGCCGTCGGAGCGGATGACGGGGAACGCGGCGTTGATCACGTTGTAGCCGTGCGCCTTGATGCGCGGGTCGGTGATCGGGATCCAGCCGAGCGGCGGGTGCACGCCGTTGATCGCGCCGTCCCAGTTCTCCCAGTAGCCCTGGATCACCTTGCCCGCCGGCCGCGGCTTGGTCGGGCAGGTGGTGTCGGTGGGCGTCACGGTCGGGGTGACGGTGGGCGTCACCGTGGGGGTCACGGTCGGGGTGACGGTGGGCGTCACCGTGGGCGTGACGGTGGGGGTCACGGTCGGGGTGACCGTCGGGGTGATCGTGGGGGAGGCGGTGCCGCCGGGGCCGTCGAAGCTGACGTCGTCGGCGTAGTAGGTGCCCTGGCCGTACCAGCCGTGCAGGAAGATGACCGCGGTGCTCTGGCTCGCGGTGGTCGTGAACGACACGGTGAGCTGCGTGTACGCCCCCGCCGACGACGTCCAGGACGAGGAGCCGCCGGTCACGCCGAGGTAGACGTAGCTGCCGCGCACCCACGCGCTCAGCGTGTACGTCGTGCTCGGCCGCACCGACACCGACTGGGTGCACTGCGCGGTGTCGGACCCGCTGGCCGCCGCGGCCAGCGCCTTGGTGCCGGAGTGGACCGGGGTGGAGACCACCGACCCCAGCCCGCCGGTGCACGACCACGGCGACAGGGATCCGGTCTCGAAGTCCGGATTGGTGAGGAGGTTGGCCGCCTGGGCGGAGGTCTGGACGACGAGGACGCCCAGTGCCGCCAGGACGGAGGCCAGCAGCACGACGAGGAGACGGCGCGTTCGCTTCATGGTGGACAACCCTTTCGTCGCCCGAGCGCGGGCCCGCGACCAGCGGGTTCATCGGATTATGTAAAGAAACTTTAAAGTTGTCCACGGAGCTTGCATACCATTTGGGTCATATCGCGGACGTGCCGTCCGGGCCCCCGCGGACCCGGACGGCGCCTCCGGACGCGCTCAGTTCACATTGAGCGTGAACGTGCTCGTCGTGTTGCGGATGTCGGTCGCGTTGCCGCTCAGCCGCAGATTGCCGAACGTGGCCGAGCCGACCGCGGGGCCCTGCCCCGGCTCGGGCAGCTCGTTGACCCAGATGCCGAAGCCCGACTTGGCGTCGAAGGCGTCGCCGCTGCGCCGCGCCCCCGAGATCGACACGTTCGTGAACACGGTGTCGGTGACCGGGTTCAGCGGCGTGCTCGGGCTGGAGTAGGCGGTCTGGAACATGATCCCGCTGTAGGTCGGGTCCACGATGTCCACGTCGGTGACCCGGATCGCGGTGAACTTCTTGGAGGCGGAGAAGATCCACATCGCCGGGAACGTCTGCTGCCCCCAGAAGTGCCCGCCGGCCCGGACGAGCGAGATGTTCTCGAACTTCGTCTGGCCCGGCCCGAAGTCCCGCATCGGGATGCCGAAGTCCAGCGAGCTGATCGTGATGCCCGAGTAGACCAGGGTGTCGGCGATGTAGGCGTTGCGCACGACGTTGTTCTGGCCGCCGTACACCGCGACGCCCGCGGCCCGCCAGGTCAGCAGCGAGGTGATGTTCTCGAAGACGTTGCCCGACTGGTCGGCGTTGACGTTGTCGATCGCCGCGAACAGCGCGAAGCTGTCGTCGCCGGTGGCCCGGGTCTCGACGTTGGTGATCAGGTTGTTCGTGCTGCCGTTGGTGAAGTTCGCGCCGTCGGCGAAGGTGTTCCTGATGCGCGAGTTCCTGATCGTCACGTGGTCGACGTTCGTGCCCCAGAACATGCAGATCTGGTGCTCGACCCAGAGGTCGTCGATCGTGATGTTCGAGACCTTCGACAGGTCGAAGATCTTACCGGGGCCGTCGATGCGCGAGGTGTAGTTGCCGAAGTGGGCGAACCCGGCGAACGTCGAGCCGTTCGACGACGCCTCGGTGCGCCAGCCGACGTCCGTGCCGTCCTGGCCCGCGGGCGAGACGAACCTGGTGTACCAGGGGCCCGCGCCGACCACCTTGACGGCCTTGCCGTACACCTGGAACTTGCCCGTCGTCTGGTACGTGCCCGGGGGCAGGTAGACGCCGGTCAGGCCGGCGTCCTGGCGCGCCTTGTCCAGCGCGTTCTGCACGTCCTGCTGGGAGAACCCGGCCGGCACGGCGTAGTGCGCGGGGTCGGGGTTGGCGACCGGCGAGACCTGCTCCAGGCTGACGAAGTCGACGGCGTAGGTCGTGTTGTTGGCCGGGTCCTTCTGCAGCCTGATCCTGCTGCCCTTGGGGACCGTGGCGTTCAGCATGACGTTGGCCTCGTCGTAGATGTGGCGGGCCGGGCCGGCGCCGGGCGAGTTGCCGGGGCTCGCCTCCGCGCCGTACAGCCAGGCGTACTTCGAGGTCAGGTCGATGGCCTTGTGGAAGGCGCCGTTGACGTAGATGTTCAGGGTCGAGCTCGTGCCGCCGCCGCCCGGGGCGTCCGGGATGGAGAAGCGGGTGACCAGGGTGTTGGTGTCGGCCTTGGTGGTCCACTCGACGTAGGAGCCGGTCTGGTTCAGCGTCACCGCGCGGCGGCCCGACGCCTCGCCGGCCACCGTGCCGACGTCCCTGCTCGGGCCGACGACCTGCGCGCCGCCGCCGGTCACGCCGTCCTCGGCCTCGTAGATGTCGTACGGCATGTTCGCGCCGCGGCCGACGAAGAGCTGCTGGACGCTGGTGTTGTTGGCCTGCTTGACCGGCAGCTCGTTGGCGTCGTTCGCGATGACGGTCTTCACGGTGTAGCGGCCGCCCGCGGCCGTCCAGGTGCCCAGGGACACGGGGGCGGTGGTGGCGCCGGCCGCGATCGCGCCGCTGTGGGCGCCGGTCAGGGTCCTGACGACCGTGCCCGCCTCGTTCGCGACGGTCAGCGTGACGCCGTGCGCGCCGGCGGCCGAGGCCACCGTGCCCTGGTTCCTGATCGCGACCGAGAAGGCGACCGTGCTGCCGGCGGCCGGGTTGCCCGGCGTCCAGGAGACCGGCGCGGCGACCAGGTCGGAGGTGTCCACCGGCTTGACGACCAGCGGGGACGGGCCGGTGAGGGAGTTGTTGGACTCGTTCTGCTCGATGACGGTCCCGGCGTCGTCGGCCTTGGCGGTGACCGGGTAGCTGCCGGCCTCCCGGGCGCCGATGTTCGCGGTCACGGTCGCCGAGGCGCCCGCGGCCAGCGCGCCCACGTTGGCGGTGGCGACCTTGCCGGCGCCGAGGGAGAAGGCGACGTCGGTCGCGGCCGACGCCGCGTTGCCGGCGTTCCTGACCACGGCCGACAACGTGACCGCGTCGGTCTCCACCGGCGCCTGCGGCGACCAGGACAGCGAGGTCACGGTCAGGTCGGGGTTCGGCGCGGGCACGCCCATGACCTGCAGCTCGGCCACCTGCCCCGCCGGGGCCCCGGTGTTGGCCGTGAACGACAGCCGCACGTCGGCCACCCGCGCCCCGACCGGCACCGTCACCGTGTTGCCCGAGCCCGGGTCGAACGTGTACGCCGCCGAGGAGACCAGGTTCGTGAACCCCGAGGCGCCCTGCTCCCTGCCGAGCACCTGGAACGTCTGGGTGCGGGTGCTCCACACGGCGGCCGGGTCCAGCCTGACGACGACCGAGGAGACGTCGGCGTTCGCGCCGAGCTGCACGGTCAGCGTGTTGGGATAGCTGCCGCCCGCGCCCTCCCAGTACGTCGTCACGCTGTTGTCGTTGGCGTTGGCGGCGACGTAGGTGTGCACGTAGGAGGAGGCGGTGATGGGCTTGCCGGCGGCCAGGTTGGAGCCGCCGCCACCGCTGCCGACGCGGGTGACGGTGTTGCTCGCCGGGGACTGGTTGCCCGCCGCGTCCCTGGCCTTGACCTGGTAGGAGACCGTCAGCGTGCCGGGCTGGGCGTCGGTGTAGGTCAGCACGTTCCCGGCGACGCTGCCGCGCAGCGCGTTGTTGGCGTAGACGTCGTAGCCGGTCACGCCCACGTTGTCGGTGGCGGCGGTCCAGGTCAGCCTGATCTGGCCGGCGACCGGCTCGGTGTAGGCCAGGCCGCCGGGCGCGGACGGCGGCTGGGTGTCGCCCGAGCCGGGGCCGCGCACCTCGAACTCCGACACCTGGGCGGCGGGCCAGCCGGTGTTGGCGGTGACGGTCACCCGGACGTACCGGACGGTCGCCGCGGTGAACGTGATCGTCGCCGCCGGGGCGAACGTGCGCACGGCCGAGGCCGAGAGCGTCGTGAGCGGCGAGCCTTCGGTGCCGCCCTGCACCGTCAGCGTCTGCGTCCTGGGCTCCCAGGTGGAGGGCAGCTTCAGGACCACCTCGTTCACGCTGACGGCGGAGCCGAGGTCCACCTGGATCCACTGGGGGAAGGCGTTGTTGGCGCTCTCCCAGTAGGTGGCCTGGTCGCCGTCCGTGGCGTTGCCGCCGCCGTAGACGTCGGTGGTGCTGCTCACCGTGACCGGTTTCCCGGCCGCCAGGTTCGGGCCCGCGGCCGCGGCCGGCGGAGCCGTCCAGCCGATCAGGGCCAGGGCGACGGCCACGGCCGCCGCGAGCGGTCGTAAGAGGGAGGGCTTGCGTCTCATGGGGGGTGTCACCTCTCGTCGGGCTGGGAGGGTTGCCCGCACCTTAAGTTGACTCCTAGAAATCCGCAATGTTTCAACTTCGTTTCGCAAATAATCGACTATGACGTGATTTCGTGGGCTCGGCGAACGAAGCAGGTCGTGCCCCCTGCGGAAGCGGCGGAAAACCCGCCCATCGCCCGCAAGGATGGGCGCAAGCTGTTGCAAGTCTTTGCGGGACTGGCCGTATAGTTTGCGCATGACCCGACGACTCGGAGACGTGGCCAAGAAGGTCGGCATGAGCGAGGCGACCGTGAGCCGGGTGCTCAACGGCAAGCCCGGCGTGTCGGAGGCCACCAGGGAGGCCGTGCTCACGGCCCTCGACGTGCTCGGGTACGAGCGCCCCACCCGGCTGCGCGGCGACCGCGCCCGGCTGGTCGGCCTGGTGCTGCCCGAGCTGCAGAACCCGATCTTCCCGGCGTTCGCCGAGGTCGTCGGCGGCGCCCTGGCCCAGCAGGGCTTCACCTCCGTGCTGTGCACCCGCACGGTCGGCGGGGTGAGCGAGGCCGACTACGTCAGCCTCCTGCTCTCCCAGCAGGTCAGCGGCGTCGTCTTCGCCGGCGGCCACTACGCCCAGGCCGACGCCTCCCACGAGCACTACGAGCTGCTCTACGAGCGCAGACTGCCGACCGTCCTGGTCAACGCCGCCGTCGAGCACCTGGGGTTCCCGCAGGTGTCGGCCGACGACGTGGTGGCCGCCGAGATCGCGCTCGGCCACCTGCGCAGCCTCGGCCACGAGCGGGTGGGCCTGGTGCTCGGGCCGCGCGACCACGTGCCGTCCCGGCGCAAGCTCGCCGCCGTGGCGGGCCAGGTCGATCCCGCGCTGGTCGAGCACAGCATGTACTCGCTGGAGGGCGGCCACGCGGCGGCCGCCAGGCTGGTGGCCAGGGGGGTGACCGGCATCGTGTGCGCCAGCGACATGCTCGCGCTCGGCGCGGTGCGGGCCGTGCGCCGGGCCGGCCTGTCGGTGCCGGCGGACGTCTCGGTGGTCGGGTTCGACGACTCGGCCCTGATGAACTGCACCGACCCGCCGCTGACCACCGTGCGCCAGCCGATCGACGCCATGGGCCGGGCCGCCGTCGACCTGCTCATCGCCCAGATCGACAAGCACGTGGTGCCCGCCGACGAGCTGCTCTTCGACCCGGAGCTGGTGGTCAGGGCCTCGACGGGGCGGGTGCGCGGCTCGTCCTGAGAAGCTCTTCCGGTGACCTAGTCGTTATCTTGCAATCCCATGTCGAAACATTGCGGACATCTGAGGGATCTGCCATTGTGAGCGCACAGCGGGGCGCCTCACCGTCCCCCGGCTTCGTCAAGCTTCGGAAGGGTCAGATCGATGAAGAGATCGGACTATCGCAGGACTGTGGGGCTGCTCGTGGCGGCAGGCCTGAGCATGAGCGCCGCGGCCTGCGGCAGTGGCGACGACACCAAGCCCGACGCGCGGGGCAGCGCCCCGGGCGCCGCGCAGGTGAGCATCACCGTCGCCTGCCAGCCCGCGAAGTCCGCCCCCAAGGAGCGGCAGGCCTGGGACGACGACGTGGCCGCCTTCATGAAGGCCAACCCCGGCGTGACGGTCAAGAGCACCGACCAGCAGCCCTGCTTCGACCCCAAGACCTTCGGCCCGAAGCTGGCCGGCGGCCAGATGGAGACCGTGTTCGTGGTGCCGGTCACCAACTACGCCGACGTGATCGCCAAGGGGCAGGGCCTGGACATCACGCCGTACACCGGTGAGATCAAGAACTGGAACGACCTGCGCCAGGACGTCCGCGACCTGGTCACCAAGGACGGCAAGGTCTACGGCGTCCCCAACGTCCACTACAGCGTCGGCCTGGTCTACAACCGGGCGCTGTTCACCAAGGCAGGGCTCGACCCCAACAGCCCGCCCAAGACCTGGGCCGAGGTCCGCGAGGCGGCCAAGAAGATCGCCGCGCTCGGCGCCGGCGTCATCGGCTACGGCGAATACTCCGGCGGCAACACCGGCGGCTGGCACTTCAACCAGGCCCTGTACGGCCGCGGCGGCGACATGGTCTCGGCCGACGGCAGGACCGCCGCGTTCAACTCGCCCGAGGGCAAGGCCGTGCTGCAGTTCCTCAAGGACCTGCGCTGGGTGGACAAGAGCACCGGCGCCAAGCTGTTCAACGCCTGGGAACCGCTCATGCAGGCCATGGGCTCGGGCAAGGTCGGCATGATGCTCGGCGCCCCCGACGTCGTCACCGACGTGGTCAACAAGTTCAAGGGCGCCGCCACCGACTACGGCATCACCGGCTTCCCCGAGGCCAAGGCGTCGCTGAGCGGCGGCGAGGCGTTCTTCGTCAACCCCAAGGCCACGCCCGAGCAGGCCAAGGCCGGTCTGGCCTGGGTGAACTTCCGCTTCAACACCGTCGGCAAGGGCCGCTTCGACTTCGCCCGCGGCAAGTCGCTCGGCAACCCGGTCGGCGTGCCCGACAACGACGTCTACGGCGCCTCGCCCACCGGCAAGGCCATCCAGGACGCCCGCAAGGCCAACGCCACCCTGCCGGTGGAGAACTACCAGCCGTACGTCGACGCCTCGGCCACCATCCCGCCCAAGATGGAGCCGCCGCACGCCCAGGAGCTCTACGCCATCCTCGACGTCGCCATGTCGGCCGTGCTGAGCCGCGAGGACGCCGACGTCGACCAGCTCCTCGCGGACGCCGAGACCAAGGCGAACACCATGCTCGGCAAGGGCTGAGCGGAACGTGAGACCGGGGCGCCGCGCCCGCCGGCGCCCCGGTACGTCGAGTCGGTGATCGGAGACACCCCATGAGCATTGCGACCGCCGGAGCCGCGCGACGGCCGAGGCCGCCCTCGCCGTTGCGCCGGGCGTTGCGGAGGAACCTGACGGCCTACGGGTTCATGGTCGGGGCGCTGTTCTGCTTCGTCCTGTTCTCCTGGTATCCCATCGTCCAGGAGTTCGTCCTCAGCTTCCAGAAGACCGACCTGGTCAACGAGCCGGAGTGGGTCGGGCTGGACAACTTCAGGGCCGCCTTCGCCGACCCCGCCTTCGGGCCCGCGTGGCTGAACACGCTCATGTTCACCGTCCTCGCGCTGGTGCTCGGCTACGGGCTGCCGTTCGCGGTGGCGATCCTGCTCAACGAGCTCCGCCACTGCCGGGCCTACCTGCGGTTCGTGGTGTACCTGCCGGTCATGCTGCCCCCGGCCGTCGCGGTGCTGCTCTTCCGCTGGTTCTACGACCCCGACGTCGGCCTGTTCAACCAGATCCTCGGCTTCTTCTCGCTGCCCGGCCTCAACTGGATCTACTCGACCGACACCGCGCTGCTCTGCCTGGTGCTCGTCTCGACCTGGATGAACATGGGCTCGGCCACCCTGATCTACCTCGCCGCGCTGCAGAACATCCCGCCCGACCTGTACGAGGCCGCCGAGCTCGACGGCGCCGGCGTGTGGAAGCGGATCAGGCACATCACGATCCCGCAGACCCGGCTGATCCTGCTGCTCATGCTGATGTTGCAGATCGTCGCCACCATGCAGGTCTTCATCGAGCCGTACCTGCTCACCGGCGGCGGCCCCGAGAACGCCACCGCCACCGTCGTCTTCCTGATGTTCCAGCAGGCGTTCACCTACAGCGACTACGGCGCGGGCGGCGCGCTGGGGATGATGCTCATGGTCGTCCTGCTCGCCTTCGCCGCCGTGCAGCTCCGGCTGACCCGCGAGGAGAAGGGCTGACCATGTCGAACGCCACCCTGCGCCGCCCCGCCGCGCCGCCCGCGCCAGGACGCCGGGACAGGAGACGGCCGCCCAGGCGCATCGAGGTGCAGTTCCGCACGATCATCTCCCCGCACCAGCTCAACAGCCGGTGGGGACGGCGGGTCTACTGGACGGTCCTGGTGGCGACGGTCGTCACGTTCACCGTCGTGTTCCTCCTGCCGATGTACTGGATGATCACCGGCGCGCTGAAGTCGGCCGAGGAGTTCGCCCAGGTGCCGCCCACGCTCTTCCCGAAGGAGCTGAACTTCGGGAAGTTCCTGGAGTCGTGGGAGCTGTTCGACATCGGCACGCTGCTGAGGAACACCGTCCTGTACGCCGGCGGCGGCTGGCTGATCACCATGTGCGTCGACGTCGCCGCCGCGTACGCGCTGTCGAAGCTGCGTCCGGCGTTCGGCAACGTCATCCTCGGCGCCATGCTGGCCACGCTGATGATCCCGCCGATGGTCGTGCTCATCCCCACCTACCTCGCCATCCACGACGTGCCGGTTCTCGGCTGGGACCTGCTGAACAACCCGTGGGGCCTGTGGCTGCCCGCCGCGGCCAACGGGTTCAACATCTTCCTGCTCAAGAGGTTCTTCGACTCCATCCCCCGCGAGCTGCTCGAAGCCGCCCAGATCGACGGCGGCGGCCCGTTCCGCATCCTGTGGTCGGTGGTGCTGCCGGTCTCCCGCCCGATCCTCGGCGTGACGTCGATCTTCACGATCGTCACCTCGTTCAAGGACTTCATCTGGCCGCTGCTCGTCATGAGCGACAGCGAGAAGATGACGCTCAGCGTGGGCCTGGCCCAGACCGCCGGGGCCGTGTCGCAGGACCAGGTCATGGGCGGCCTGGTGATCGCCAGCATCCCGACCGTCATCGTCTTCTTCATCTTCCAGCGGCACATCATGGCGGGACTCACCGCCGGCAGCCTCAAGGGCTGAGTGCCTCCACCTTTGGCAAGGAGTTGTCTTCAGCATGTCCGAAACGTGGTGGCGGGGAGCCGCGATCTATCAGGTCTACCTGCGCAGCTTCGCCGACGGCAACGGTGACGGCGTGGGCGACCTGGCGGGGCTGCGGGCACGTTTGCCGTACCTGTCGGCGCTCGGGGTGAACGCGATCTGGCTCAACCCCTGGTATCCGTCGCCGCTGGCCGACGGCGGGTACGACGTGGCCGACTACCGGGACATCGATCCCGTGTTCGGCACCCTGGCCGAGGCGGAGGAGTTCATCGCCGAGGCGCACGGGCTGAACATCAGGATCATCATCGACGTCGTGCCGAACCACAGCTCGACCGCGAGCGCGTGGTTCCAGGAGGCGCTGCGCGACCCGTCCGTGCGCGACCGGTTCTGGTTCCGGGACGAGCCCGGCGAGTGGCAGTCGATCTTCGGCGGCCCCGCCTGGACCCAGGTGCCCGACGGCCAGTGGTACCTGCACCTGTTCGACCCCGGCCAGCCCGACCTCAACTGGACCAACCCGGAGGTGCACCGCGAGTTCCACGACGTGCTGCGCTTCTGGTACGACCGCGGCGTGGACGGCATCCGCATCGACTCGGCCGCCCTGCTCGCCAAGCCCGACGGCCTGACCGGCTCGTACGAGGACCTCGACGAGGTCCACGACGTCTACCGCAGCTGGCGCCGGATCACCGACGAGTACGACGGCCGCGTCCTGGTCGGCGAGGTCTGGCTGCCCGACCAGGAGCGCCTGGCCCGCTACCTGCGCTCCGACGAGCTGCACACCGTCTTCAACTTCCCGTTCCTGGCCTGCCCCTGGGAGCCCGCCGGGCTGCGCCAGGTGATCGAGCAGACCCTCGCCACCCACGTCCCGCTCGGCGCCCCGCCCACCTGGGTGCTGTCCAACCACGACGTCGCCCGCGTCGTCACCCGCTACGGCCGCGCCGACACCTCCTGGGACCACGCCGACCGCAGGGACGGCGCCCCCTCCGACCTGGAGCTCGGCTACCGCCGGGCGCGCGCGGCGGCGCTGCTGGCCATGGCGCTGCCCGGCGGCATCTACATCTACCAGGGCGAGGAGCTGGGCCTGCCGGAGGTGGACGACATCCCCGACGAGCTGCGCCAGGACCCGATGTGGCGGCGCTCGAACCACACGGTGAAGGGCCGCGACGGGTGCCGGGTGCCGCTGCCGTGGTCGGGCGACGAGCCGCCGTTCGGCTTCGGCACGGCCACGCCGTGGCTGCCGCAGCCGGACGCCTGGAACAAGCTCACCGTCGAGGCCCAGACCGCCGACCTGGGCTCGATGCTCAACCTCTACCGGGACGGGCTGCGCATCCGTGCCGAGCGGCTCGGCGACGGCACGCTCACCTGGCTCGACCTCGGGCCCGACGTGCTCGCCTTCACCCGGGAGTCCGGGCTGACCTGCGTGGTCAACCTGGGCGCCGACCCGGTGCCGCTGCCCGCCCACGGCACGGTCCTGCTGGCCAGCGGCGCCCTGGACGGCGACCGCCTGCCCAGCGACACGGCGGCCTGGCTGGCCTGACACCGCCCCGGCCCGTCGGGAACGCGCGGCCTGTCAGCTCCGGACGCGGAGGTCGGCGAAGAGGGCGCGGTGGTCGGAGCCGGGCAGGTCGAGGACGCGCACGTCCACCGCGCGGGCCCGCCCGTCCGTGAGCACGTGGTCGATCGCCACCAGCGGCGGGATCCGGCGCATCGGCCACGTGGGCACCAGCCCCTTGCCGGTGGCCGCCGCCGCGTCGGTGTAGCCGGTGCCCAGCAGCCGCCGGAACACGGCGTGGTCCAGCGTGGCGTTGAAGTCCCCGGCCAGGATCCGCGGCGCGCCCGTGGACGGCGCGGGCGGCAGCGTCCCGACCCCCGCCTCCCACTCCGGCACCGTCGAGGGCACCGGCGCCACCGGATGCACGACCACCACCTCCACCGCGCCGCCGGGCAGCGCCGCCTCCACGACCGGCATGTGGTGCCCGACCGGCTGGAACAGGCCCGTACGCTCGCGCAGCGGGTGGCGCGCGTACACGCCGCTGCCGACCGGCCCCCACGTCTCCGGCCTGGTGACCTGGTACGGCAGCAGCGTCTCCAGCCCGGCCGCCGCCAGCCGGTCGCGTTCGGCCCAGGTCAGCTCCTGGAGGCTGAGCACGTCCACGTTCAGCGTGCGGACCAGGTCGACGATCGTGCGGGCGTCGCCGCGGCCGCCGTTGAGGTTGGCGGTCAGCACCCGCAACGGGCGGCCGGCCGCGGCGTCCGTACCGCCGGCCAGGGCGCGCGGGAGCACCAGCCAGGCCAGGCACGCGCACACCGCCAGCATGACCGCGACCGCCGCCCTGCTGCGGACCAGCGCCGCCACCCCCAGCATCAGCAGCGCCGCCACGCCGAAGTACGGCGTGAAGGACACCAGCGGAACCAGCAGGACGCCCGATTCCAGGCCGCCGAGCCGGACCGCCGTCCCCGCCGCGAACAGCACCGCGACCGCCGTCGCCAGCCGCCGCCGCCAGACCCGGCGCGGACGCGTCCGCACGGGCTCCTTCACCGCTTCGTCCGTGAGCACAGCCCGAACCATAAGCCGCGATTCTTAAACCTGGATGAGCGTCAGGCGGGACCGAGGCTCCACGCGCTCAGCAGGGCGTCGCCGCCGGTGCCCACGACCACGGGACGGCCGTCCAGCTCGGCCAGCGCCAGGGCCCGCACCTCGGAGCCCGGCCCCGGGCCCAGCTCCCCGACGACCTTGCCGTCGGTCAGGCTCCAGACGCGGACCACCGTCTCGCCGCCGCCCGGCGTGTGCGCGACGACCGCGACGGGCCTGCCGCCGAGCGCGCCCACGACCAGCGCGGACGCCCCCCGGTCGTCGGGGCTGCGGCGGCTGAAGTCCCACTTCTTCCTGCGCCTGCCGGTCGCCAGGTCGTAGACGCGCAGGGTGGCGTCGAGGTGGGTGGAGACCAGGACGGGACGGCCGTCCAGCTCGCCGCAGGCGAGCAGCTCGATGCCGCCGATCTCGCCGGTCTTGTAGGTGTGTGTCACCTTTCCGTCTGACAGGCGGCGTACCCGGACGCGGTTGGCGCCGTCGCCGGTGACCAGCACCTCGTCGTCGCCGAGGCGGCCGAACGCCAGGCCGTTGACGCCCTGGAAGTGGTCGGTGACGGCGGGGCCGATCTGGCGGCCGGTGGCCAGGTCCCACAGGCGGACGACGCTGTGCAGGTCCTTCAGGCTGTCGTACTTCTGGGTGACGGCGACCGCGCGTCCGGCGGTGGTGACGGCGATGACCGGGTCGGCCGCCTTCTTCGTGCGGAGAGCGCCGCCCGCCGGGTTCCACAGCCGCATCGCGCCGTCGCCATGCCCGGTGGCGGCTTTGCCGTCGCCGCAGGCCACGGCGGTCGCGGCGGCGCCGCCGTCGCCGAGCCTGCGGACGGGCGCGGACGCCGGGCCGAGGTCCCAGACGAGCACCGTGCCCTTGGACGTGCCGCAGACGACGGTGGAGCCGGCGGCGGCCAGCACGGCCGGCGTCCCGCTGCCCGCGGGCAGCGCCACCGGCTCCCTGACGGGCGCGCCGAACGGCTCGGCCGCGGGGGACGCGGTGGTGGACGCCGTGGGGGAGCCGGTGGGCGACCCGGTGGCGGACGTGCTGGGCGCCGGGCTCGTCGCGGCTGTCGTGGGCGTGCCCGTCGCCGTGCCCGTCGCCGGGGGGCCGGTCAGGTCGCCGGTGGGGCGGGGGGACGGGTCGTCGGCGAGGCCGTTCGCGGGGCGCAGAAGAAGGAAGGCGGACGCCGCCGCGGCCACCGCGGCCGTCGCACCGCCGACCACCACGGCCCGCCTGCTCACCCGCCGATCCGTACCCGGCCTGGTCGCCTCCCCACGAAACGCCGGCCCCGTCGCCCCACCCAGAGCCGGCGGAACCGTCGCCCCAACTCCGCCCCCGGCCGGCGGAACCGTCGCCCCAGGCCCGCGCGGCGGAACCGTCGCACCGGCTCCGGGTCCGGTCGGATGGGCCGTCGCTCCGGCTCCGGGCGGGGGGATCGGCGCACCGGGCCGCGCGGTGCCGGGGGCGCTGATGAGGTGGCGGAGCAGGCCGGCGGGCGTGGGACGGGCGGCGGGGTCCTTGGCCAGGCAGGACCGGATCGGGTCCATCAGCCGGGCCGGCACGCCCGTGAGGTCGGGCGCCCCGCTCATGACCTTGTGCAGGATGGCGGCGACCGTCTCGCCCGCGTACGGCGGATGGCCGGTGGCCGCGAACACCATCGTCCCCGCCCAGCTGAACACGTCGGACGCCGGCCCGACCCGCTCGCCCGCGAACTGCTCGGGCGACATGTACGCCGGCGTCCCCATCGGCGCCGAGGCCTGCGTCGTCGCCCCCAGGGCCTTGGCGATGCCGAAGTCGATGACGATCGGCCCCTCGGGCCCCATCAGCACGTTGCCCGGCTTGAAGTCGCGGTGCACGATCCCGGCCTCGTGGATGGCGGCCAGCGCGGTCAGCGTGGAGATCGCCAGCCGGTCCAGCGCGCCTCCCGTGCGCGGCCCCGACTCCCGGACGAGCCTCTGCAGCGTGTCGCCCGCGACGTACTCGCTCACGATGTACGGCCGCCCGTCGGCCACCCCGACGTCCAGCACCGCGGCCGTGCAGAACGCGGCCACCCGGCGCGCCGCCTCGGCCTCGCGCAGCAGGCCCCGGGTGACGTCGTCGTCCTGGGTCAGGTGGCTGTGCAGCAGCTTGATCGCGACCTCGCGGCCCGCGCCGTCGACGCCCTTGTAGACGACCCCCTGGCCGCCCGAGCCGAGCACGCCGAGCAGCCGGTGGTCGCCGATCCGGTCGGGATCGCCCGGCCGGAGCGGACGGACTTCCGGCATTCCGCCCTCCCCTCGGGCACGTACCGGCACATGCCGGCGAACCACACCATAGGGCCGTCTGGGCGAGCCCCGGAAGCCGGGGCCCGCGCCGGATGGCAGGATCGAAGCCGGCACCGCACAGGAAAGGCGTCCCGCATGGCTCCCAGGATCGCGACCGCCCGCCGCGTCGATCTGCCCGAACTTCTCGACTTCCTCCGCCCCCGGCACCACGGCCTGCTCTCGACGACCCGCGCCGACGGGCGTCCCCAGCTCTCGCCGGTCTCGTGCGGCGTCGACGACGAGGGCCGGATCGTGGTCTCCACCTACCCCGGGCGCGCCAAGGCCGCGAACGCGCGGCGCGACGAGCGCGTCTCGATCTGCGTCCTGTCCGACGACTGGGACGGCCCCTACGTCCAGGTGGACGGGCGAGGCGAGGTGCTGGACATGCCCGAGGCCCTCGACGCGCTGGTGGACTACTACCGGTGCATCGCCGGCGAGCATCCCGACTGGGAGGAGTACCGGCAGGCCATGCGCCGCCAGAACAAGTCGCTGATCCGGATCACGATCGACCGCTGGGGGCCGATCGCGACCGGCGGCTTCCCGGCGAACCTGACCCCCGGCGGCTGAGCCTCCCACCGGGAGCGCGCCGCCGGGAACGCGCCACCGGGAGCCCGCCGCCCGGGGGCCCGCCGCCTCAGCGGGCCAGCACCTCCCGCAGCACGTCGGCGAACTCCTTCGGACGGTCGACGAAGCCGGTGTGCTCGCCGGGGAACACCACCGGCGGTGCGCCGAGCAGGCCGGCCAGCGCCTGCGAGGTGCGATGGGTGAGCAGGCCGTCCGAGTCGGCCCCGACGCCCACGACGACGCGGGCCGGCCCGGCCGTCAGCGCCGCGACGTCGGGCACGTAGCGGGTGGTGCCGCGCAGCTCGTGCAGGAAGAAGTGGGCGGCGGCGGCCAGGTCCTGCTCGGGCGACTCGCTCGGCGGCGGGGCCGGGGCGTCCTCGCCGGGCTGGAAGCCCGCGGCGGCCATGAACTTCCCGAACGCCGCCCCCGGACCCTCCCGGTGGAACGTCTCGATCATGTCGTCCACCTCGGCGCGGCGCTGGGCCGCGTCGGGCAGCAGCTCCAGCACGGGCGGCTCGTGCGCGACGAGGGTGCGCACGCGGGTGGGGTGGCGGGTGACCAGGGCGAGGCCGGTGACTGCGCCGCCGCTGCTGCCGAACACGTCGGCCGACTCGGCGCCGAGCGCGTCCATGATCGCGAGCGCGTCGTCGGCCCGCAGGTCGGGGGTGGAGTCCTGGCCGGGGTTGTCGAGCGTGCTGCCGGCCACGCCGCGCGGGTCGTGGGTGACGACGGTGTGCTCGCCGGCCAGCTCCTCGGCCAGCGGGGCGAAGGGGGCGGCTTCCATCGGCGCGCCCACGAGCAGCAGCAGCGGGCCGCTGCCGCGGACGTGGTAGCGCAGGCGGCCGCCCGGGATGTCGAGGATGTGCGTGGTGCTCATCGGCGTGGGTCCTTCCGCGGAGTCGGGTGACACCAGGTTGGACCACCGGGGACGGGAGAACTCATCGGTCCGCGGGCTTTCTGTGGCAATCTGCCGATCAGAGCTCCTTGACCTCGTCGAACAGGTCCTCGACGGCCGCGACGATCCGCCGGGTGGCCAGGGAGGCGGTGTCCGGGCCGTCGAACGGGTGCGCCGCGCCCTCGGCGACGCCCTCGACGGTGGCGAGGTCGGCCCCCGGATGGCAGACGACGTCCGGCTCGGGCAGGTTGGCCAGCAGAAACTCGCCCTGGCTCGCCCGCGCCTGCGACGGGTGCGCCCCCCGCCGCACCCACCGCAGGCTCCCCGACCGGTCCAGACGGTAGACGCCGGGGCCGTGGGCGGCCGACACGCGGACGGGCGTGTCGCGGGCCAGGCGGACCCGGACGTGGAACGGCCCGCCCGGCCGGGCCGAGCGCAGCAGCGTGCGCTGGTTGAACTCCTGCGCGTCCCCCAGCCAGGTCACCGGCCCGCCGAGCATCACCGACAGGTGGGCCAGCACGAACGGGGGCAGCCCGGCGGCCTGCTGGTTGACCGACGACACCTCGGTGCCCTCCTGGTGCCGCCACTTGATCGCCGTCAGGCAGACCCGTTCGCCCGGGGTGAGGATGGCCTCCACGCTGAACAGGCCGGCCGCGCCGTACCTGCGCCAGGCCCAGAACGCGATGCGCTCGGCGCACTCGATGAGCAGCGCGGCGGCGGGCGTCGGCCAGGGGCGCGACCAGTCGTCGCCGGTGCTGCGCATCGGCCCGGCGCCCAGCTCGGGGATCCCGGCCGAGGTGTGGGCGGGGCGGTCGGCGTACACCCGGATGCCGCCGTCCCGGTCGGGGACGCTGAGCACCGCGATCGTGCACGGCCAGCCCGGCACGTACGCCGCCACCCGGTACGGCCCGAGCAGCCGGGCCGCGCGCGGCATGTCGTCCTCGCTCGCGACGACCACGGTGCCGTGCCGGTCCGCCCGCCGGCCCGCCTGCACCACGACCCGCTCGGTGCCGACCGCCCGCCGCAGCTCGGCCAGTCCGGGCAGCCGCTCGACGTGCACGCAGGGGACGCGGGCCACCGCCGGCACGCCGGCCGCCCGCAGCAGGTCGTCCAGCAGGTGCTTGGCCTCGATCGCGGCCCGCACGTCGGCGTCGATGGCCGCCACGACCCCGCCGGGCCCGGCCAGCTCGCGCAGGCGGGCGTTGTCGTACCAGGTGAAGACGACCGGCGGGCGGTCCAGCTTGAGCAGGTGCCGGGCGGCCTCGTGCCGGACGCGGGGCAGCCAGGCGTGCCGCTCGGCGACCGACCGCGTCCTGGTGCGCTCCTCGGCGGCGACGACCATGCCGGGCAGCGCCGGGTCCCACGCCGAGTAGCAGCCGATGCTCAGCGCCGGGCGCAGCGCCTCGACCGGGGCCGGGCCGGTGTAGCCGGTGCGCAGCGCGGTGCTGAACCGTTCGACGCAGACCAGCGGGCGGCCCGCCAGCGCGGCCGTCAGCTCCTCCTGCGCCACCTCCTCCAGGCCCGTCTCGTGCCGGCCCGCGCCGTGCAGCCCGTCCATCAGCCCCTCCCTCGCCGTCCGCCGATCGAGGCCGTCCCACGAGGAGCACGGCCCGCACTCTTGACGGTGCGCCCCGTCCGGCGCACCGTCGAGGCCACAGTGATGTGAAGCGATGTGAAGACGAGATGCCGCCCCGCCGTACCCACCCAGTCGTCAACCGGGCGCTGGCGGCGTTGATCGAGCAGGCGGGCTGGACGCACGCGGCCACCGCGCGGCACGTCAACGCCGTCGCCGCCGAGAGTGGCGAGCGCGTGCACTACGACCGCTCGGCGGTCGGCCATTGGCTGACCGGCACGATCCCGCGCCCCGAGGCGGTGCGCGCGGCGGTCGAGGCGTTCCGCCGCCGCCTGGGCCGGCCCGGCCTGCGCCCGGCGCATCTGGGCTGGCCGGAGCCGGGCGGGTCGCCGTCCGCCGACGACCCCTGGCGCGGCGACCCGGTCGCCCGGCTCGCCGTGCTGGGCGAGGACGACCTGCTCAACCGGCGCACGTTCACCCTGGCCGCGTTATCCGGCTTATCCGGATTATCGGTCCTGTCCGCGCAGCGGGCGGCCGGCCGCGCGGCGGCCCGCCGGGCCGGCGCGGGCGACGTCGAACGCATCCGCGCCACCACCCGCGCCTTCGCCGACCTGGACGACCGCTACGGCGGCGGCCACGCCCGCGCCGCGGTCGCCGCCTACCTGTCCCGCGAGGTCACGCCCCTGCTGCACGGCACGACCGGCCGCCGCAGGCCCGACCTGTTCGCCGCCGCCGCCGAGCTGAGCTACCTGGCCGCCTACATGGCCATGGACGCCGGCGCCCACGCCCTGGCCCAGCGCTACTACATCAGCAGCGTGCGGCTCGCCGACGAGGCCGCCGACCTGCTGCTGCGCGCCACCGCCCTGCGCAGCATGGCCGTCCAGGCGGCCGAGCTGGGCCACGACGGCGAGGCGCTGGCCCTGGCCGAGGCGGCCGCGTCCGCGCTGGCCGGGCACGGGCCCGCCCGCACCCAGGCGTGGATCACCGGCATGCGCGCCGAGACCCACGCCGCCGCCGGCACCCGCTGGGACGCGCTCCGGCTGCTCAGCCGTACCGAGACCCAGCTCGAACGCGCCGACTCCGCCCCCGAGACGGAGTGGACGGGCAACTACCGGCGCGAGTCCCTGGAGCACCAGATCGGCCTGACCCTCACCCAGCTCGGCGACCACGCCACCGCCGCCCGCCACTTCGCCGCGTCCATGCGGGCCAGACGGCCGGTCGAGCTGCGCACCCGGGCCCTGATCGGGCTGCGGGCCGCCCACTCCCTCCTCCGCGCGGGGGAGGTGGACCAGGCGGCGGCCACCGTCCTCGACCTGAGCGACGACCTCCGGCTGATCTCCTCGGCCCGCGTCCGGGAGGAGCTGCGCGGCCTGCGCGCCGCCTGGCAACCCCACCGCGGCAACCCCCTGGTCAGCCGCGCGGACCGCGCGGTCGCCGGCTGACCTCGGGACACCGCCGTCCGGCCGTGCCGGTCACCGGGGCGGGCGATGCCCGTGTGCACGTCGGGCCGGGCTCTAGGATCGCGGCGTGATCAGGAACGCGTACTGCTCCTTCTGCGGCGCCGCCTTCGCCCCCGGCCAGCCCTGGCCCCGCACCTGCGCGGCCTGCGGGAACACCAGCTACCTCAACCCGCTGCCGGTCGCGGTGACGCTGCTGCCCGTCGACGACGGCCTGCTCGTCGTACGCCGGGACGTCGAGCCGCGCCGCGGCGAGCTCGCGCTGCCCGGCGGGTTCATCGACCTGGGCGAGTCCTGGCAGCAGGCGGCCGTGCGCGAGCTGCGCGAGGAGACCGGCGTGGTGGCCGAGGCCGCCGACGTCACGCTCTTCGACGTGGTCAGCGCCCCGGACGGAACCGTGCTGATCTTCGGGCTCGGCCCGCGCGTCACCGCGTCCGCGCTGCCGCCGATGGAGGCCACGGACGAGACGAGCGAGTGGCTGGTCATCGACGGGCCCGCCGAGCTGGCGTTCCCCGCCCACACCCGGACGGCGGCCGCCTACTTCGCGGGACGGGCCCGTCGCGGCCCGGAGTGAGCGGGGCGGGGCGGCAGGCGCGTCAGCCCAGGTCGAGGCCCGGGTAGAGCGGGTGGGCGGCCAGCAGCTCGGCCGCCGCGGCGCGGGTCTTCTCGGCGGTGCTCTGCGGCAGGTCGTACCTGGCCTTGGAGGTGGCCGACGGCGTGGTGTCGGTCAGCACGCCGACGATCAGCTCGGCGACCTGGTCGAACTCCTGCGTCCCGAACCCGCGCGAGGTGAGCGCCGGGGTGCCGACCCGGATGCCCGAGGTGTACCAGGCGCCGTTGGGGTCGCGCGGGATCGCGTTGCGGTTGGTGACGATCCCGGCGTCGAGCAGCGCCGACTCCGCCTGCCGGCCGGTCAGCCCGTACGTGGACACGTCGAGCAGCACCAGGTGGTTGTCGGTGCCGCCGGTGACCAGCCGTACGCCGCGCCGCGACAGCCCCTCGGCCAGGGCGACCGCGTTGCCGGCCACCGCCCGCGCGTAGTCGGCGAACGCGGACTGCCGGGCCTCGGCCAGGGCGACGGCCTTGGCCGCCATCACGTTGCCGAGCGGGCCGCCCAGCACCATCGGGCAGCCCCGGTCGATCGAGTCGGCGTACTCGCGCCGGCACAGCACCAGGCCGCCGCGCGGCCCGCGCAGCGACTTGTGCGTGGTGGTCGTCGTGACGTGCGCGTACGGCACCGGGTCGTGCACGCCGGTGAACACCTTGCCCGCCACCAGACCGGCGAAGTGCGCCATGTCCACCATCAGGACGGCGTCCACCTCGTCGGCGATCTCCCGCATGCGGGCGAAGTCGATGCGCCGCGGGTAGGCCGAGTACCCGGCGATCAGCACCAGCGGGCGGAACTCGCGGGCGGTCGCGCGCAGCGCGTCGTAGTCGAGCAGGCCGCTCTCCGGGTCGGTGCCGTAGGAGCGCTGGTGGAACATCTTGCCCGAGATGTTGGGACGGAAGCCGTGGGTCAGGTGACCGCCCGCGTCCAGCGACATGCCGAGGGCCCGCTGGTCGCCCAGGGCCCTGCGCAGGGTCTCCCAGTCGTCCTCCGACAGGTCGTTGACGTGCCGCGCCCCGGCGGCGGCCAGGGCCGGGGCCTCCACCCGGTGGGCCAGGATGCCCCAGAACGCCACCAGGTTGGCGTCGATGCCCGAGTGGGGCTGGACGTAGGCGTGCTCGGCGCCGAACAGGGCCTTGGCGTGGTCGGCCGCCAGCTGCTCGACGGTGTCGATGTTCTGGCAGCCGGCGTAGAAGCGGTGGCCGATCGTGCCTTCCGCGTACTTGTCCGACAGCCACGTGCCCATCGTGAGCAGGACGGCCGGGGAGGCGTAGTTCTCGCTCGCGATGAGCTTCAGCGAGGCGCGCTGGTCGGCCAGCTCGGCGCGGATCGCGCCGGCCACGCCGGGCTCCACGGCGCCGATCACGTCGAGCGCGTTGCGGTAGGCGGCCGACACGGTGGCCGCGTCGTGGGCGCCGTAGGAATGGGGGTGCTCTTCAGCCATGACTTCTCCCGAGCCGTCGAAGTGAGGGCACCCAGGCGCGCGGCGACGTCCAGGACCGCTCCCCGGTGGTCAGTCCCACCTTACGATCACGCCAGTCACGATCCGAGGCTTGACACTACGGTCATCGTCCGCCGCCGCGCAACGAGGGAGGCGCTTGAGTCTCCACCAAGGGGAGACGCCAGGGTGGAGCCATGGACGGCGGCACCCTCTACACGATCGGCGACCTGGCGCGGCGGACCGGACTGCCGGTCAGGACCATCAGGTTCTACTCCGACCGCGGGATCGTGCCGCCGGTGGAACGCAGCCCGGCCGGCTACCGCCTCTACGACGCCGCCGCCGCGGCCCGCCTCGACCTCGTGCGCACGCTGCGCGACCTCGGGGTGGACCTGGTCACGGTCCGCAAGGTCGTGGACCGCGAGCTGACGCTCGCACAGGTCGCGGCGGCGCACGCCGAGGCCCTGGCGGTGCGGATCCGCACGCTGCGGGTGCGGCGCGCGGTGCTGAGGGCGGTGGCCCGGCGCGGCTCTGGACCCGAGGAGATGGAGCTCATGCACAGACTCGCAGGACTGTCGGAGAACGAACGCCGCCGCCTGGTCGGCGACTTCCTGGACGCCGCCGTCCCGGACGCCGGGCCGGGGCTCGCGGGGATCCGGGTCTCGCTGACCCCCGAACTGCCGGACGACGCCGAGCCGGAGCAGGTGGAGGCGTGGCTGGAACTGGCCGAACTGATGGCGGACCCGTCCTTCCGCGCGAGGCTGCACGACCTGACCACCGACCACGCCACTGACCACGCCACCGACCAGGCCGCGGGCCATGGGGGAGGGGTGCGGCGGGACGCCGTGTCGGTGGGCGTGTGGGCGGCGGGGAAAGCGCTGGCGGCGGGCGTGGACCCCGCCGCGCCCGAGTCCGCGCCGGTCGTGACGGCGGTCGCCGGCGAGTACGCACGCCTCCTGGGCCGTCCCGACGACGCCGGCCTGCGGCGGCGGCTGCTGACCAGGCTGACGGCGGCGAACGACCCGCGCAGGGACCGCTACCTCCGCCTGCTCGCCGTGATCAACGCCTGGCCGCCCCCGACCCCGTCGGCCCCGGCCCTCGACTGGCTCGTCACCGCCCTGGGCACCCACCCGGCCCCCTGAAAGGGGGCCACGAGGACGCCGGATCAGCCGCGGGCGGGGGCCTCGGCGGCGGCGGGGCCGGTCTCCGGGAGGCCCCGGGTCAGCAGGCGGGCGCCGATGCCGAGCAGCGCGCTGACGACCAGCGTGACGCCCATCGGCAGCGCGGTGCCCGCGCCGCCCAGGCCGACCAGCGGCGAGACCAGCGCCCCGAGCGCGAACTGCAACGCGCCCATGACGGCCGCCGCCGTGCCGGTCGCGTACGGCGCCCGCCCCACCGTCAGCGCCGCCGCGTTCCCCATGATCAGCGTGAACGAGCTGACCAGCACGAACAGCACCGGCAGCACCGCCACCGCGGCCATCCCCGCCCCCAGCAGCACCAGCAGGACGGCCGACAGCCCCAGCACGACCCCCTGCCCGGTCCGCAGCAGCCCCTCCGGGCTGAACCGGCGCACCAGGCGCGCCGCGGCCAGGCCGGTCAGCGTCATGCCCAGCGCGTTGGCCGCGAACGTCACGGTGTAGGCGGGGGTGGACAGGCCCAGGACGTTCTGCACGACGAAGGGCGAGGCCGAGATGTACCCCATCAGCCCCGCGAAGCCGAACGCGAAGGAGAAGGCGTAACCGAGATAGCCCCGGTCGGCGAACAGCCGCCGCACGGTCCGCCCGGTGGCGGCCAGGCCGCCCGCGTGTCGGCGTCCGGGCGGCAGGGTCTCGGGCACGACGAGCGCCGAACCGAGCAGCATCACCGCCGAGATCCCGGCCATCACCCAGAACTCCGCGCGCCACCCGGCGGGCGACAGCGCGCCGCCGATCAGCGGGGCCACGACGGGCGCGACGCCGACCACCGAGGCCAGCAGCGAGAAGATCCGCGCCGCGGCCCGGCCGGACGTCAGGTCGGCCGCCACCGCGCGGCCGATGACGATGCCCGCCGACCCGGCGAACCCGTGCACGAAACGCAGGGCGACGAGCGTCCGGATGTCCGGGGCGAGCGCGCACAGGACGCAGGCGGCCAGGGCCGCGGCGGTGGCCAGCAGGATCGGCCGGCGGCGGCCGAACCGGTCCGACAGCGGCCCGATGACGAGCTGCCCCAGCGCCAGCCCGGTGAGGAACGCGGTCAGCGTGAGCTGCACCCCGGCCGCCCCCGCCCCCAGGTCGGCCGCCAGGTCGGTGAACACGGGCAGGTACATGTCGGTGGCCAGCGGCGCCACCGCCGACAGCAGGCCGAGCACGACCAGCAGCGGCCCGGAAACCCCGGTCCTGGTCACGAGACACGCCCCTGCGGACGGCGATGGCGGTGGCTGGGAGTGGCGAACTCCATGGTCATGGTCTCCAAGACGGCCGCGCGGCTAGAGACCTAGGATGTTCCGTGATCCGGCCCCGGCTAACCGCGCCACCGGCACCCGAGGGCGAGACGTCACCGCAGGTCCACCCGCCGGCGCAGCCCGGTGCCCGGGTCGTCGGCGAGACAGGAGCACCGCATGACCGCCCGGCTGCCCGCCCTTCCCCCGCAGGACCTGGACGACGCCCAGGCCGAGGTCTACCGCGCCATCACCGGCGGCCCCCGGGCGGCGGGCCCCCAGGTCTTCCCCCTCGCCGACGAGCAAGGACGGCTGCGCGGCCCGTTCAACGCCATGCTGCTGAGCCCGCCGGTCGGCGGCGCGCTGCAGGCGCTGGGCGCGGCGGTGCGCTACGGCTCGGTGCTGCCCGGCCGGGCCAGGGAACTGGCGATCCTCGTGGTCGCCGCCCACTGGGGCAGCGACTTCGAACGCGACGCGCACGAGGCGGTGGGCCGGTCCTGCGGCCTGACAGAGGCCGAGCTGACCGCGGTGCGCGAGGGACGTCCGCCCGGCCTGGCCGACCCGGCCGAACGCGCCGCCGTGCTCGCCGCCCGCGAGCTGACCCGGGCGGGGACGCTGGGCGAGGAGGACTACCGGGCGGTCACGGCGGCGCTCGGCGAGCGCGGCCTGTTCGAGCTGACCACCCTGGTCGGCTACTACGCCACGCTGGCCCTCCAGCTACGCGTCTTCGCGGGCGAGCTGCCCCCGGAGCCCCGGGAGCGCTGAGCGGCGGCTCACGCCGGGAGGCGTCCGGCGGGTCTGGTGGACAGGGCGATCAGGGCCGTTCTCGGGACCTCCGCCACGTACTGCCCGTCGCGCCGGTAGACGACGGGGCGGGGCGGTGCGGCGGGCTCCGGCGGCCGGCGCGTCCCATGGTCGAAGTGCCGTTCCAGCACCCGCCAGGCCGCCTCGACGTCCGCCAGGGCGGCGAAGTACGCGCCCAGGCCGTACATGTCGGCGACGTAGCGGCACATCCGCTCCTTGGCGGCCTGCTCGCTCCCGGCCCGGACGATCAGCGGGTCGTACAGGTCGAGCACCCGTACCGGCAGGCCGGCGTCGGCGAACAGGGCGGCCAGGCCGGGCCGGGTGAAGTGCCGGTAGGCGTGCCCGCCCGCCGCGTGCGGATGCACGACCCGGGCGAAGAAGTCCGCCATGGGGCCGGAGTCGTCGAAGTCGTGCAGCACGATCCGGCCGCCCGGCCGCGTCACCCGCGCCGCCTCGGCCACCGCGCCCGGCCGGTCGGCCGGGGGGATGTGATGGGTTCCGTACGCCAGCAGCACCCCGCCGACCGACCCCTCCCGCAGGAACAGGAACTGGGCGGCCTGGCGCACCGCGGGCAGCCCCTGCGCGAGGGCCCGGTCGACCATCTGGCCGGACAGGTCGCCGGTGATGATCGCCGGTTTGGCGTCCAGGCTGCCGAGCCGCCCGGCGGCCGCCCGCGCGACCGTCCCGTCCCCGCCGAGGACGTCCAGCAGCAGCGGCGGCCCGGCCGCCGGGTCGGGGGCGAGCAGCCCGAGCAGCGCCCGGATGCCGGTCCAGCGCACCAGCGCGTCCTGCTGCGCCCGGCGGTAGGAGTCGCCGCGCCCGTCGCGGTCGGAGTCGAACTCGCTGCTGGTCGCGGCCAGCACGCCGAGCGCCCGCGCCGCGCCCGGCCGCTCGAAGTCCAGCACGGCGTGCAACTGCGGGTGGACGGTCGCGACCAGGCGCAGGTACTCGTCCAGGGTCAGCGAAGGGAGATAGGAGGCGCGCACCGGCCCTCGTCCTTTCCGGGTCACGTGCTGGATGGCGGGAGCTGCGGCGGGTCGAGGCGGTGGCCCAGCCCGCCGACGAGCCGGGTGACCAGCTCGCTGCGGGCGGCGAACAACCGGCTGCGCGGCTCCAGCCGCACCCCGAACTGCTTCTTCGTCTCGTACGCCGCGCCGCCGAGCCGCAGCCTGCGCGCGCCCGAGCCGACGGCGGCCCGTACGCACGCCGTGAGCAGCGCGTGGTAGACGGCGGTGCCCTCCGTGAGGGCGTAGTCGCGCCCGATCCACCGGGCGACCAGCTCGTCGCCGTCGCGCAGCAGGGCGACGCAGCCGGCCGGCGCGCCGTGCCGGCGGGCGGCCAGGACGGTCAGGTCCGCGCCCAGGGCGCCGGCCGCCTCGGCGAACAGGCCCGGCCGGTAGAAGACGTGCGGCCCGTGGCGGAGGTCCACCGCGGCCACCATCGGGCCCAGCCGGTCCAGCAGCCGGTCCGGCTGCCCGCCCGGCCCGGCCGTCAGCGGGCGGACCTCGATGCCCTCCCGCGCGGCCCGGCGCTGCGTGCGCCGGATCTCGGCCCGCCTCTTGCGCGGCAGGTGGTCAAGGTACGCCTCGTACGACGGCCACGTCAGGTCCAGCAGCGTCTCCGGCAACCGGCCCAGGCGGCTGTAGCCCGGCTGCCCGGCGGCGTACGGCAGGTGGTCGACGACGCAGAACAGCAGCCGCTCGCGCCTGACCAGCGACCGCACCGCCCGCAGCAGCACCCGCCGCTGCGGCCCCGCACCGCCCAGCAGCCCGGACGTCGCCGTCATCGGCGCCTGCACCTGGAGGAACGGCCACCTCCTGGTCAGCCGCCCGAACCGGGACTCCAGCACCGGGTTGTGCAGCCGGTGCTCCAGCGCGCACACCGCCGCGGCCACGAGCCCGCCGTCCTTGCGGACCAGCAGGTAGCGCGGCCGGTGCCCGGACAGGACGCGTTCGGCCAGGGCCAGCCAGTGATGCCGCACGAAGGGCACGCCGTCGGCGAGCGCGTCCCACTCCCCGGCCCCGACCTCGCCGATCGAGGCCGCCACCTCAACGCGGTACATCGGCCGCCTCGCCGGCCGGGCGGGCCACGTCAGCGCCGCCCATCGCCGCGCACCTCGAAGCGCAGCGCCCGGGTCACGGCGGCGGCGGCGGCCGCGTCCAGCTCCGCCGGGCCGGAGGCGTGCACGACGAACCAGCCGAGCCGGTCGGAGACGTCGCGGTAGGGCCGCACCCGCTGCCCGGGGCGGGCCAGCAGCACCAGCTCGGCCACCTCCGGCAGCGCCCTGGCCGCCGCCACCCCGGACACCGACACCAGCTCGCCCGCCCGCCCGGCGGTCAGCACCTGCCACAGGACCGGCCGGGGCGGGTGCGGGCGCAGCTCGATCGGCAGGCCGACCGCCGCCTGCACGGCGGCCCGCACCGGATCGACGCCGTGGCAGGACCGCACCATGTCGTCGGTGCCGTTGCCGCCCGTGCGCAGCCCGAGCTCGATGACGTACGGCCGGCCGTCCGGGGTGACGATCAGGTCGAGGTTGAGCGGGCCGCACCGGTAGTCCAGACGCTCGCAGACCTTGTCCATGATCGAACGCGTGGTGTCCAGGACGCCGCCGGGCAGCCCGGCCGGCATCCGGCGGCTCATGGTCAGCACCAGCGGCGGCGGGCTCACCGTCTGCAGGCTGGTCGCGACGAACGCCACGCGCCCGTCGTCCACGACGCACTCGCAGTTGCACAGGATCCCGCGGATCTCCTCCTCGACCATCACCAGCCCCCCGTACGAGCTGCGCCGGGCCTCCTCGGCGGCGGCGCGCACCTCGCCGGCGGAGGCGCACCTGCTCACCCCGCGCCCGCTCTGGGCGTCGGCGGGCTTGACCACCACGGGGAAGGGCAGCCCGCGCGCCCGGACGGCCAGGTCGGCCGGGTCGTCGCCGACGATCCACGGGTAGGAGGACACGCCCAGGTCGTCGAGGATGCCGCGCAGCACCCATTTGTCCACCGAGGCCCGCGCCGCCGTCTCCGACAGCCGGCCCGGCAGCCCGTACGCGTCGGCCACCGCGCGCAGCGCGGGCACCGCGACGTCGCTGGCGGGCGCCACCACGCCCGCCAGGTCGGCGCGCCCGGCGAGCGCGGCCGTGACGGCGGCCGGGTCATGCGTGCTGACCGGCAGGTACTCGTCGGCGAGGGCGACGCCGGGCGCGCCGGCCGAACGG
This sequence comes from Nonomuraea sp. NPDC049637, assembly GCF_040675235.1. Classification (NCBI taxonomy): domain Bacteria; kingdom Bacillati; phylum Actinomycetota; class Actinomycetes; order Streptosporangiales; family Streptosporangiaceae; genus Nonomuraea; species Nonomuraea sp. NPDC049637. The sequence continues at coordinate 42,042 of NZ_JBFAOM010000030.1, read as the reverse complement.
TCGACCGCGATCGTGCGCAGGCCCAGGCCGGCCGCCGCCCGGTAGGTGGACAGCGAGCCGTCGGCGGCCCCGAGCACCACCAGGGACCTCGCGCCGCTCATCGGCCCGCCTCCCGGTCGTCCCAGTCGTCGGTCCGCGGCTTGCGGGCCCAGAACGGGCCGAGGGCCAGCGCGTCCGCGCCGGTCCTGAGGTAGCAGGCGACGGCGTCCTCGGGCGTGCACACGATCGGCTCGTCGTCGTCCCGGAAGGAGGCGCCGGCCAGCATCGGCACGCCGGTCAGCGCCTCGAAGCGGGTGATCAGGGAGTGGAAGAGCGGGTTGGCGGCCCGGCTCACCGTCTGCACGCGGGCGCTGCCGTCCACGTGCGTGATCGCGGGCACCTCGCCGCGGCGGTGGTCCAGCACGTCGAACCCGAGCAGCATGACCGGCGAGGGATGTCCCTCGGCGAAGTAGTCCGCGGACCGCTCGGCCAGGCACGACGGCGCGAGCGGCAGGAACGGCTCCCGGCGCCTGACCCGCTCGTTCATGCGCGCGGCGGACGTGGGGTCGCGCGGGTCGGCCAGCAGCGAGCGGTTGCCCAGGCCGCGCGGCCCGCACTCCGTCCGGCCCTGGAACCAGCCCACGATCAGGCCGTCGGCGATGCGGGCGGCGGCGTGCCCGGCGATGTCGTCCGGCCGCCGGTAGTCCACGCCCGCGTCGCGCAGCGCCTTCTCCATGCGTTCCGCGGTGAAGCCGGGCCCGGCGAAGACGTGACCGCCCGCCGGGCGGGGCCTGCCGTACCGGCCGACGCTCACCTCCAGCGCCGCGCCGAGCGCGGCGGCGGCCGGCTGGGCGAACAGCTCCTCGAAGCCGGACTCGGCCAGCAGGCGGCCGTTCAGCATCGGGTTCATCGCCGTCTCGCCGGCCACCGCGAGCCGGGTCGCCCCGGTCGTCTCGCGCAGCCATCGGGCCAGGTGCAGTCCGGCCCGCTCAAGGGTGGCCTGGAGGGCGAAGGCGACGTCCACGGCGTGCTGGGTGAGGGTCTCACCAGCGGACGGGGGCGGCGGGCCGAAGGCGTCGAGGAACTTCGCCGAGACGGTGTGCCGCCCGCCGCCCGGATCTGGGTCGAACCAGCTCAGGTCCAGCTCGTGGCCGCCGTACGGGGTCAGGCGCAGCAGGTCGGCGAAGGGCTGCACGTAGGTGTCGCCGCCGTACGCCGCCAGCGCCATCACCTTGTCCTCGTCCAGGCCGGGACGGAAGCCGAGGTAGCCGGTGACCGCCGCGTACAGGGCGCCCAGCGCGTGGGGGTGACCGACGTGCCGCAGGTGCCTGATCCGGTCCCCGTCGGCGACGGCCAGGCCGGTGCCGGTCCCGTCCATCGTGAGCACGGCGGCGGAGTCGAACGGGCTCACGTGGAAGGCGCCGGCCGCGTACGCGCGGTGGTGGTCCACCCGGTGGACCCCGAACCCGGCCGGCCCGGTGTGCCCGGCGGCCTCCTTGACCTCCCAGCCGGGCGGGGAGCCGGTCCGCTGTCCGTGGAAGGCCACGTGGTCCACCTCGTCCAGGCCGATCCCCGCCTGTTCCAGGCAGTACGCGACCGCCCGGCGGGGGAACCTGCCGTCGTGCCGGACGCGGGTGAGCCGCTCCTCCTCGGCGAACGCCACGATCTCGCCGTCGCGCACCAGCGCCGCCGCGGAGTCGTGCGCCCGGGAGATGCCCATTACGTACATGTCGTCACTCCGAGTTCCGCGAGATCAGCATCCGGCGCATCACATGGGCCTTCACGGGCACCCCGAGGGCGAGCGCCACCAGGCCCCCGGCCGCCCCCGACCACGGCACGACGACGACCGCCAGCGAGGCGGTGGCCGTCAGCCCGGCGAACGCGCCCGCCGACGTCACGGCGAGCACGTCGTTGTTGGTGTTCTCCACCAGGTAGGCCGCGTACATCACGGTCAGGAACAGCGCGAGAACGACGACGACCAGCCCGGCCAGCACCGGCGGCGACGTCGCGAGCCCCCACCCGAGCAGGACGGCGCAGGCGACGGCGACGGCGGCCCCCGCCCACCCGGCCCGGCCCAGCAGCCGTGCCGCCCGCTCCCGCCCGGCCCGTCCGGCGAGCCCGCGCAGCCGTCGCGAGGTCGCGGGCTGCGCGACCCGCAGCAGGTAGATCACGAGCTGGCAGACCGCGACCGCCGGCAGCAGCGCGAGATACAGCACGCCGCTCTGCCCGGCCCGCCCCGAGGCGCCGAGCACCAGGTACACGACCGCGAAACAGAGCGCGTCGCACAGGTCGGCCGCCCCCAGCAACCAGGCGGCCCGCGACAGCGGACGCAGCAACGCCCGCCGCCCGCGGCCGGGGGGACGGCGCAGCCAGTCGCGGGGGAGCGCCGCGAGCGCCCCGCAGGTCACCGCGACCGTCCCCGCCAGGACGAGCAGCAGGTGCGTCAGCGGCGGCCAGCCGGTCCACAGGGTGGCGGCGGTGACGGCGAGAACGACGCCGCCGCTCGCCGCGAAGGCCGCCGTGTCCAGCACGGGCCGGCCCCGTACGCGGTGCAGCCCGGAGACCGTCATCAGCAGGCCCGTGCAGGCCGACCACGCCCCGGCCGCGAGACAGAGGGCCGCCACGGACGACGGCGCGGCCACCGCCACGGGAACGAGCACCGCCAGCAGCACCGCGACCGGCGCGGCGGACATGGCCACCGTCAGCCGGGCCACCGCCGGGCCGGTCCGGCTGACCCGCGCCAGCGTCTTCAGCGCCGCCTTCTCCGGCGCGTCCGCGACCAGGAGCAGCCATCCGCACAGCCCGAGCGCGGTGGCGTAGTGGCCGAACGTCACCCCGTCCCACACGGCCGCCGGCGCCGCCGCGGCGACCTGCGTACCGGCCCGGAACGCGCCCCGGCCCGCCAGCAGCCGCAGCACCGCCACCGGGCGGAGGCGGGACGCGGCATGGGCGTCGGCACTGGTCTGGGTCAACGTGGTCCCCCGTCGGTCGCCTGACGGCGTGGTGGCGTTCGTGCGCCGGGTCAGAGCGTCCGCCGCGCGGCCGGAATACCGGCCGGGGGGCCCAAAACAGATCAGCCGGCGGACGCCGGCGGTGGTCAGGCGGCACCGGAGCGTTGTGCGGCCTGGTAGACGGCCATGGCCTCGTTCCCGAAGAACGGGCCGAACATGAAGTCGGGGGCGAAGTCGTACTTGAAGCTGTTGACGGAGTTCAGCCAGCCGAGGCCGCTGGCGGTGTCGAAGCCCTCGAACCACGGCCCGCCGCTCGACCCGCCGGTCATCGCGCAGCGCAGCCCCTGGTCGCGGGTCCTGACCGGGTCCTTGAACACCCGACCACTGCAGAACACCAGGTCAGAGCCGTCGAAGGGGGCGGCGGCCGGGTATCCGAAGGAGAACATCTGCCGTCCGGTGGGCTGGTTGAAGGCCACGCCCTGGCCGCCGACGACGTCCGTGAGCGTGCGTCCCTGTAAGGGCGCGACCACGGCGGCGGCGACGTCGAAGTTGATGTCCTCGCTGGTGTTCCACTGCTGGGTGGTCAGCAGCCGGGTGGCCACCCACGTGCCGAACGGGCGGCGGCCGTCGTCGAAGCCCGGGACGAACACCCAGTTGCGGTGGGCGGCGCCGTTCATCTTGACGCAGTGGCCCGCGGTCATCACCACGCTCTCGTTGGCGCTGGTCACCGCGGTGCCCGAGCAGGAGGCCGTACGCCCCTCGGCGGTGGTGAAGAAGACCCGGCCGACCGTGCGGGCGACGCCGCCCCCGTCGGCCCACGCCTGGCCCGGACTGTCCTGCGCGGGCGCCGCCCGGCGGGCCGCCGCCGTGCTTCCGGCGAGCGAGGAGGCCGCCCCGCCGGTCCGGGAGCCGGTAAAGGACGAGGTCGTGATCCGGCGGCTGCCCGTGACCCCGCGCGTCGCCCAGGGCGTGCCCTGCGTCGGCCCGCCGGAGGACGTCCCGCGGCGCGGCACGGGCGCGGACAGCGGCCTGGCCGCCCGCATGCGCTCCGGCGTCCAGTACTCCATGACGGTCCTGCGCTGGGACGACGAACCGGCCCCCGACCAGCCCACGGGCCCGCGGTCCAGGGCGGTCCCGGCCTGCGCGGGGACCGGCGCGCCCGCCACGGCGAGCGCGACGACGGCGAGCAGGGCGACTCTGCGGTGCATGACGTACCTCCGAAACCGGAACCGGGATCTGCCGTCAGGAGGTACGCGCGCCGCCCCCGCGCGGGCTCAAGCCATGCGCGATCGGGTATGGCCGCGGCCGGATTACACACCCGGTTACACACTCTGGACCATGCCGCCCGGCCGCCCCCCTTCCTAGCCTGGGGGCCATGACTGGTTGGACGGAGACGGTCCTGCTGCGGGCCGCCGCTCTCGGCCCGCGGGTGGCGGTCGCCGAGGCCGCGAGCGGCGCCACGCTCACGTACGGCACGCTCGCCGTCCGCGCCCGCCAGGCCGCCCAGGGCCTGCGGCGGCGGGGCCTGCGCCCCGGCGACCCGGTGGTGGTGCTGCTGCGGGGCGGCTGCCACCTGCCCGTCGCCGGGTACGCCGTGCTCGCCGCGGGCGGCGTGGTCGTGTCCATCCCCGGCGGACCGGCCGCCGCCGGCGCCCGCATCATGATCACCGACCGGGACGACGCCGACGCCATCGCCCAGGAGGCCGACATCCGGCAGGTCTACTCCTTCACCGGCATCCCCGGCACGGCCGGCTTCGACAGCCTGCTCGGCGCCGACGGCCCGATCGAGCCCACCGCCCGGCTCACCACCGCCCGCAAGGTGGGCGCGGCCGACGTCGTCCTGGTCGCCGGGGCCGACCTGCGGGCCTACGACATGGTGCTCGGCGCGGGCGCGCGGCTGGTCGCGGCGCACGAGCCCGACCCCGCCGAGTGCCGCAGGATCATCGCCGAGCACGACGTCACCCTGCTGATCGACGCGCGGCTTCGGGTCGTCCCGGTCCGCGCCCCCGGTCCCGCGCTTGGGGCAAACCTCTGACAGCTCGTGAGGGCGGTGTCACACTGGGTGCCAATCCTGGGGTCCAGACACATGAGGATCATGGTGACGTTGCTCAGACACAACCTTCCCGCCGAGCCCGACAGGTTCATCGGCCGGGAACGGGACCTGGACGAGCTGTGCGGGCTGGTCGGTGAGGTCAGGCTGCTGACGCTCAGCGGCGTCGGAGGCACCGGCAAGACCCGGTGCGCGCTGCAGATCGCCTCCCGGCTGGTCCCGTCCTTCCCCGACGGGGTCTGGCTGGCCGAGCTGTCCAGGCTGACCCGGGCCGACCTGCTGGTCCACGAGATCACCAAGGTGCTGGGCGTGCACGAGGAGGGCGTGCGGCCGCTGCTCGACACGCTGGTCGACTTCCTGCGCGGCAAGAAGCCGCTGCTCGTCCTGGACAACTGCGAGCACCTGGTCGAGGCGTGCGCCGAGCTGGCCGAGCGGCTGCTGTCCTCCTGCGAGGACCTGCGGCTGCTGGTGACCAGCCGGGAGCCGCTGAAGATCCCCGGCGAGCTGGTGTGGCGGGTGCCGCCGCTGGCGCTGCCCGGCCCGGCGGAGGCGGCCGAGGAGGTCGAGCGGGTCGAGTCCGTGCAGCTCTTCCTCGACCGGGCGCGGTCGGCCGGGTCGGGGCTCGCGGTCACCGGCGCCAACGCCGGCGACATCGCCCGGCTCTGCCACGCACTCGACGGCCTGCCGCTGGCCCTGGAGCTGGCCGCGGCCAGGACCGCCGCGATGTCGCCCGGCCAGATCTCGGCCCGGGTCAACGACCGGTTCCGGCTGCTGACGGCGAGCGGCCGTACCGCGCCGGCCCGGCAGCGCACCCTGCTGGCCACCCTGGAATGGAGCCACGACCTGCTCTCGCCGCAGGAGCAGGTGCTCTTCAGGCGGCTCGCGGTGTTCAGCGGGCCGTTCACCCTCGACCTGGCCGAGTCCGTCTGCGCGGGGCCGAGCCTGACCGCCGCCCAGGTCCTCGACGTGCTCAGCGGCCTGGTCGACAAGTCGCTCGTGCTGTTCGACCAGCGCAGCTCGTGCTATCGGCTGCTGGAGTCGGCCCGCCAGTTCGCCGCCGGGAAGCTGGAGTCCGCCGGCGAGACCCGGCAGCTGCGCGACCGGCTGCTTCACGGCCTGGCCGACCTCGCCCACCACCACGGCCGCGACGTGTGGGCCACGCCGGGCCTGACCTGGCCGCAGCGCTACGCCCGGCTGCTCGCGCTCCAGGACCTGCTGGGCAACGCCCGCGAGGCCCTGTCCTGGGCCGTCGAGTCCGGCCTGGCCGAGCCCGGCCTGCGGCTGGCGTGCGGCTACATGCCGCTGTGGGCCGGGTTCGGCGAGCTGACCGAGGGCCGCCGCTGGTACGAGAGCCTGCTCGCGCTGCCCGCCGCCCGCCCACTCCGCGACCTGTCCGCCGAGGCCCTGCTCCACCACGCCAACCTGGCCTACGAGCAGCAGGACGCCGCCGCCTGCGGCGAGTCGGCCGCCCGCGCCCTGGAGCTGCGCCGGGCGACCGGCGACGACTTCATGCTGGCCTTCACCCTCGTGATCGCCGGCATGTACGTGGGCACCAAAGGCGACATCGCGCTGGCCGCCGAGCGCGGCGAGGAGGCCCTGGACCTGGCCCTGCGCGTCGGCAACGGCCTGATCGAGGCGTCGGCGCGGCTGCTGCTGTCCGGGGTGGCCGCCTTCCAGGGCCTCCGGCGCGAGTCGCTCACCAGGGGCGAGGAGGCCATCGAGGTCTACTCCCGGTTCGGCCACCGGTGGGGGGTCACCAGGGCCCACCTGGAGCTGGGCCGCTTCGCCGACTTCCTCGGCGACCTCGACAGCGCCCGCCGCCACCTGGAGGAGTGCGCCGAGCTGGCCGAGGAGATGGGGGCCAAGCCCGTCCTCGCCACCAGTCTCGGGCTGCTCGGCGCGGTCCTGGCCCGCCAGGGCGAGGCGGAGCGGGCCAGGGCGCGGCTGGCCCGGTGCGTGACGCTGAGCCGGTCCATGGGCCAGCACCTGCCGATCATCTCCGCGCTGGTCGCGCTGGCCGTCCTGGCCGAGAAGCAGCACGACCTGGAGACCGCCGTACGCCTGTGGGCCGCGGCCAAGGCCATGGAGGAGCGGCTCGGGCTGCCCGTGTGGACCTCCGCCACGCCCGAGCCGCTGCTCGCCCGCGCCCGCGCGCAGGCCGGCGAGGGGCAGGTCCAGCTCTGGTGGACGATGGGCGGCGGCATGACGGAGGAGGAGGCCCTGCGTTACGGCCTGCGGGGCGAGCGGCCGGCCCAGGGCGCGGCGCGGCCCGCGTCGGGGCCCGCGTCGGGCAGTGCGTCGGGCAGTGCGTCGGGCACTGCCGCCGGCCCGGCGTCGGTGCTCACGCCGCGCGAGCGGGAGATCGTCGTGCTGATCAGCCGGGGGCTGTCCAACCGGGCCATCGGCGAGGAGCTGTTCATCAGCCCGGCCACCGCCGCCCGGCACGTCGCCAACATCCTGCTCAAGCTCAACTTCGGCTCGCGCACGCAGGTCGCCGCCTGGGCCGCGGAGCACGGCGTCCTCCACTGATCCCGGCGAGACTGATCCCGGTGGGGCTCCGGCGGGGCCGGTCATCGGCCTGCGGCCACCTCGGCGGGCCGGGCCGGTGGCGGGTCCAGGACCGCCGTGAACAGGTCGCCGGCCCGTGCCCGGAACCGCTCGGCGGCCGGCTCGTCGCCGGTGCGGCGGTGGGCGCGTCCCAGCGTCACCAGGGCCCGCGCCTCGCCCAGCTTGTAGCCGCAGCCGGCGTGGACGCGGGCCGCGCGGGCGGCGTAGGAGATGGCCAGGCCCGGGTCGCCGGCCGCCAGCGCCGCCTCCGCGCCCGCCGCCAGCGCCGCGCCCTGCACCAGCACCGCGCCCGCCTTCCTGGCCAGCGCCAGCGCCGCCAGCGTGTCGCGCATGGCGGTGATGTGCTCGTCCAGGCGGGTACGCGCCACGGCCAGCCCCACGAGCGCGTCCGCCTGGCCCACGGCGGCGCCGATGCCGCGGGCCCGCTCCAGCGCGGCGTTCAGCTGCCCGACGGCGGCCCCGGGGTCGGTCTGGCAGCGGATCCGGCCGAGCCCTAGCAGGGCGTCCAGCTCCAGCTTGGGATCGCCGACCGCCAGCGCCCGCCGCAGCGCCTCCTCGGCGTAGCCGAGCGCGTCGGCCCGCCGGCCCGCGTCCAGGTGCACGTCGGCCAGTTCCCGGCACAGGTCGGCCTGGTACCGTTCGCCGATCGCGGCGCCGAGCCCGCGCGCCGCCGTCAGGCACCGGACGGCCTCGCCCAGCCGGCCGGTCAGCCGGAGCACGTTGCCGAGGCTGGCCAGCGCGGCGGCCTCGGTCGCCGGCAGTCCGCGGTCGCGGCAGAGCGACACCGCCTCGCTCAGGCGTTCCTCGGCGGCGTCGAGCCGGCCCATCTGGGTCAGCGCCAGCCCGAGGTCGACGAGCGGCACGGCCCCCACCCGCGCGGAGCGCCTTGAGCCGTCCACGGCCAGGGTCAGCAGCCGCCGGGCCGCGCCGAGCCTGCCCTGCTGGAGGTGGACCACGCCGAGCGCGGCCAGCGCCGCGAGCTTCCCCTCCGGCCAGCCCGCCAGTTCGGCGGCCGTGAACGCCCCCCGCAGCTCCGCGACCGCCTCGGTCAGCTCGGCGGCCCGCCACCGGGTGGCGGCCAGGCAGTGCCCGACGGCCGCCTGGCCCAGGTGGTCGCCGGCCGCGCGGGCGGCCCGCCGCACGTCCCGCAGCACGTCCGTCCAGCCGGGCTGGCCGCCGGTCAGGTCGAGGTAGCCGTTCATGGCGTCGATGAGCCGCCAGGCGTCCGGGTGGTCGGTGGCGTTCCGCACGGCGGCGACGAGGTTGGCGCGTTCGGCGTCCAGCCAGGCCAGCGCGGCGGCGGCGCCGGGAAAGGCGGCCGGACGGCCGGAGCCGTCGGCGGGGGCGCGCAGCAGGTGGGGGTAGGCGACGTCGCCGGCCTCCCGGACCATCCGCAGGTACCAGGCCATCAGCGCGTCCAGGGCGCGGGCCCGTCCCGGCGGGGACTCCTCGGCCAGCACGCGTTCGCGGGCGTACTCCCGCATCAGGTCGTGGAAGGTGTACCGGCCCGGCTCCGGCTCCTCGACCAGGTGCGCGGCGGCGAGCCCGGACAGCAGCCGGTCGGCCTCGGCGGGGACGGTCCCGGCCAGCGCGCCGGCCGCCCCCGCGGTGAACGTGGGCCCGGGGACGAGCGCGAGCAGCCGGAACAGCCGCCGCGCCGCCGGATCCAGGCGGTGATAGGACAGGTCGAACGCGCCGCGCACGGCCGCGTGCGGATCTCCGGTGACCGCCAGGGCCGATAATCGGGTGCCGGTGAGCCGGCGCACCTGACCGGCGATGTCGCCGGCGGCGTCCCCGCCCGGCCTGGCGAGGATGCCCGCGGCGGCGATGCGCAGCGCCAGCGGCAGCCTGCCGCACGCCCTGGCCAGGTCGAACGCCGCGTCCCGCTCGGCGGCCAGCCGTTCGCCGCCGAGGATCCCGCCGAACAGCGTGACCGCCTCGCCGGTGGACAACACGCCGAGCGGGACGGGGATCGCACCGTCCCGGGCGACCAGGCCGTCCAGGCGGTCCCTGCTGGTGATCACGGTGGCGCAGCGATGTCCGCCCGGCAGCAGGGGGCGGACCTGCTCCTCGCTGCCGGCGTTGTCCAGCACGACCAGCACCCGCCGGTCGGCCAGCAGGCTGCGGTAGGCCGCGCTGGCCTCCTCCACCGTGCCGGGCACGCGCTCGGCGGGCAGGCCCAGCCCGCGCAGGAACCGGCCGAGCGCCTCGATCGGCAGCAGCGGCCGCTCGGCCGAGTGTCCGCGCAGGTCCACGTAGAGCTGGCCGTCGGGGAAACGGTGGCGGTTGCGGTGGGCCCAGTGCAGGGCCAGGGCCGTCTTGCCGGAACCGCCCGCGCCGGTCAGCACCGAGATCGCCGTCCCCCCGGCGGCCGGGTCGCCTCCGTCTGCGGGCGCGTCGCCGCCGGCCGCGAATGGGTCGCCGCCGGGCGTGAGCAGGTCGAGCAGCCGGAGCTGGGCCGTGCGGCCGGTGAACTGGCCGGGGGCGGGCGGCAGTTGGGCGGGTGTCACCGTTTCCCGGGAATTGGCCGGCCTGATCGGCGGAACGTTCCCGCGCAGGATGCGCTGGTGCAGTTGCCGCAGCTCGGGGCCGGGGTCGAGGCCCAGTTCCTCGGTGAGGCGGCGGCGGGTGCGCTCGTAGCGCTCCAGCGCGTCCACGCGGCGGCCGGCCCGGCACAGCGCCAGCATGAGCAGGCCGACCAGCCCCTCGCGGAACGGATGCTCGGCGACCAGCGCGATCAGCTCGGGGACCAGCACGGCCGCGCGGCCCGCCCGGACCTCGGCGTCCAGGCACTCCTCGACGGCGCCGAGGCGTTCCTCGGCCAGCGCGTCGCGCAGCCGGTCCAGCAGCTCGCCGCCGGAGACGCCGGTCAGCGGCTCGCCGCGCCACAGGGTCAGGGCGCGGCGCAGCCCGGTGGCCTGCCGCTCGGCCGTCTCCCCGGCGCGTGCCCGGGTGACCGCCGTCCGGAACTCGTGCACGTCCACCTGCCCGGGGTCCAGGCCGAGCTGGTAGCCGCGTGGGCGGTAGGCGATGGTGACGCCGGCCGCGGCCAGGAGGGGACGCAGCCGGGAGACGTACCCCTGCACCAGGTTGCGCGCCCCGGCCGGCGGCCGTTCGCCCCACAGGCCCTCGATCAGCCGGTTCACCGAGACGAGTCGGCCCGCGTCCAGCGCGAGCAGGGCCAGCGCCGCGCGCTGCCGGGGCGGCCCGAGCGGGATCTCCTGGCGCCCCCGCCATGCCCGGACCGCCCCCAGGAGCCCGATCTTCAGTACGTCCGCCAGACCCGCCCGTGCTGTTTCGTCTGACATATCGCATTTCCCCTTTGCCACGTCGCAGGCCGCCATACAGGAGACATGACAGGCAGTACAGCCGAAATCCTGACGCCATCAAGCCCCCGTGCAGCGCCCTGCTGCACTCTGAACGCGATCTCGCTTGGGTTCGCTCCACATTCGCTTGACACGGGCTGACAGACGCGCCGACGCGCGGCCGGCCCCGTCGCGTCACCCCGGGGAAGAGGCAGCGTTGTCCGAACCGCACCACGACGTTCTCCAGGAGTTCGCCCGCACGGCCGGGCTCCATCCCGATCGTCCGGCCCTGGTCCACGACGGTCGCACCGTCACCTACGCCGAGCTGGCCGCCTGGGTCCGCGCGATCGCCCGGCGGCTCGGGCCCGATCCCGGGGCGGTGGGCGTGCCGGCGTCCCGCACGCCGGGGACCGTGGCCGCGCTGCTCGGCACGCTGGCGGCGGGCGGCGCGTACGTGCCCGTCGACCCGGCGCACCCGCGGGCCCGCCGGCAGGCGATGCTGGCGGCGGCCGGCTGCCGCACGCTGATCGCGTCCGGGCCGGACGCATGGGCCCCGGACGGCGTCCGGGTGATCGAGCCGCCCGATCACGGCGACCCCGGCGACGACCCGGCGGGCGAGCTGCCGGTCGTCGCGGGGGACGCGCCCGCGTACGTGCTGTTCACCTCCGGTTCGACCGGCGCGCCCAAGCCCGTGGTGACGCCCAGGCGGGCGATCTCCGTCGTGACCGGGGCGCTGCGCGAGCTGTTCGGCATCACCACGGCCGACCGGGTGCTCCAGTTCGCCTCGCTGAACTGGGACACCTGCCTGGAGGAGATCCTGCCCGCCCTGACCGGCGGGGCGGCGCTGGTCTTCCACGACGGCGCGCACTCGGGCTCGTTCCGCCGGCTGTCGCGCGCGGTCGCCGAGGAGCGGATCAGCGTGCTGGACCTGCCCACGGCGTTCTGGCACGAGCTGGTACGGCACCTGACCGACGAAGGGGCCGCGCTGCCTCCGTGCGTCCGGCTGGTGATCATCGGCGGCGAGGCCGTCAGCCCGTCGCGCCTGGCGGACTGGCGGGCCCTGGACACCGGCGGCGTCCGCCTGCTCAACACCTACGGGTGCACGGAGACCACGCTCATCACGCACGCGATCGACCTGCACGGCCCGATGGCCGACAGGGTCGCGGAGGAGCGGGTGCCGGCGGACCCGTCCGGCTCGGCGGTGGGGGAGCGGACGTCCGCGGACTCGTCCGGCTCGGCGGTGGGGGAGCGGGCGTCGGCGGCGGGGGAGCGGGTGCCGATCGGGTGGGCGCTCGCGCACGTCGAGCAGCGGGTGAGCGCGGAGGGCGAGTTGCTGGTCGGCGGGCCGGCCCTGGCGCTGGGCTACCTGGGCCTGCCGGAGGCGACCGCCGCGCGCTTCGTCGTCCCGGAGGCGGGCGGCGGGCGGTTCTTCCGCACCGGGGACCGGGTCACCGTGACCGGCGGCGGGGCGCTCGTCCACGAGGGACGGCTCGACCACGAGCTCAAGATCCGGGGCATCCGGGTGGACCCGGCCGAGGTCGAGGCGCACATCGCCGGCCATCCGGGCGTGGGCGCGGTGGCGGTGGCGGGCGTCACGGTCGCCGACCACACCACCCTCGCCGCGTACGTCGTCCCCCGCCCGCCGACCGGCCGGGACGCCCAGGACCCGGAGTCCGGCCGGGGCGCCGAGGGCGGGCTGGCCGCCGAGGTGCGGGACTACCTGCGGGACCGGGTGCCGGGCCACCTGGTGCCCAGCCGGATCACCGTCGTGCCCGAACTGGCCTACACCACCAGCGGAAAGGTCGACCGCGCCGGTTCGCACCGGCGCTACACCACCAACTGAAGGAGATCATGCACGTGGACGTCACCGCCGTCTCTGACATCTTCCGGCGGGTACTGGAAAACCCTGAAATAACGGATGAGTCCGACTTTTTCGTCTTGGGTGGGGATTCGCTGCTCGCCACCCGCGTCCTCAGCGCGATCGCCCGCGACTGCGGCGCCGAGCTGGACTTCGACGACTTCCTCGACGCGCCCACCCCCGCCGCGCTGGCCAAGAAGATCGCGAGCCTGGCATGAGGGTCGTCGTCGTGGGAGCGGGCCTCGCGGGGCTCACCGCCGCCGCCGACCTCGCCGCGTCCGGCGCCGAGGTCACCGTGATCGAGGCCAGGGACCGCGTCGGCGGGCGTACGCACGGCATCGAGGTCGCCCCCGGCGGCTGGGCCGACGCGGGCGCGGCGTACCTGGGGGAACGGCACACCGCGCTGACGGCCCTGCTGGCCGAGCTGGACCTGAAGACCACCCCGGCCACCGTGGACGGCGCGGCCAGGTTCGCGCTCGGCGGCGAGCCCGGGACCGGCCGGTTCCCGCCCCTGTCGGCGGTCGCGCTGGGCGGCCTGTTCGACGCGCTGGAGGAACTGGCCGCCGCCGTCCGCCCCGACGCCCCCTGGCTGACCCCGGACGCCGCCCGCCTGGACGCCACCACGGCGGCGGACTGGGCCGCCGAGCACCTGACGCATCCGGACGCGCGGCTGTTCTTCCCGCTGTTCGCCGGCGAGATGATGGCCGCCGACCCGGCGGACGTGTCCGTCCTGCACCTGGCCTTCTACCTGCGCTCGGGCGGCGGCCTGCGCTACCTGAACGCCTTCGCGGGCGGCGCGCAGGAGGACCGGATCGACGGCGGCGCCCACCAGGTGTGCCTGCGCCTGGCCGCCCGGCTCGGCGACCGGGTGCGCCTCGGCGAGCCGGTGCGCGCGGTCCACCAGGACGCGACCGGCGTGGACGTCGTCACCGCGACCGGCGCCACCAGGGCGGACGCGGTGGTGGTCGCCGTCCCGCCGGCGCTGGCCGACGCCGTGGAGTTCCGTCCGGGCCTGCCCGCGCCGCGGTCGGGCCCCCGTACGGCGCCCGGCTGCGCGGTGAAGGTGCACCTGGTCTACCCCGCGCCGCTCTGGCGCGGGCAGGGCCTCTCGGGCTGGTCGGTCAGCGCGGACGGCCCCCTGCTGTCCACCGTGGACGACTCGCCCGCCAATGGCTCGGCGGGCGTGCTGACCGGGTTCGTGACCGGCGCGCAGGCCAAGGCGTTCGCCGCGCTGCCCCCGCGCGAGCAGGCCGAGCGGGCGCGGGCCCAGGTCGCGCGGCTGTTCCCCGGGCTGCCCGCCCCGGACGCCTGCCACGTGACCGACTGGCTGAGCGACGAGCACAGCCGGGGCTGCTACGCGGCGCTGTTCGGGCCGGGCGACTGGCTGCGGCTCGGCCCGCGGCTGACGACCCCCCACCAGCGGGTGCACTGGGCCGGCACCGAGACGAGCACCGAGTTCTTCGGCCTGATGGAAGGCGCCATCCGCTCAGGACACCGGGTGGCCGCGGAGATCGACGCGACGTGGAGGCACATCCATGACTGACCAGACCCCCATCGCCCCCCTTGCCGTACGGCAGGGGTTCATGACCGAGCCCGGCCTCGGCGCGGGCAACTTCCTCGACCACGCGCTCGCGGCCAACCCCAACCGGTCGGTGCCGTTCGTTTTCAGCCACCACACCGACCACCGCGGCCAGGTCGTGTTACGCGGCCACAGCCTGACCGACCTCGCGGCCCTGCGCGACCGGTACGCCACCTGGTACCACGCCAACGGCGTGCGGCCCGGCGAGCCCGTGGGCGTCGTGGTCGCCGAGGGCCTGGAGCCGCTGCTGCACTTCCTGGCGCTCACCGCGCTCGGCGCGATCCCGGCGATGGTCAACGACGCCATGCGGGCCGACGTCATGGCCGGCTACCTGGAGCACGTCGGCGTGGTGGGCGTGGTCGCCGACGACACGACCCGGTTGCAGCTCGCCTACCGCAACACGCCGCGCGCCCGGCCCCGGTTCGTCGCCCTGGCGGCCGAGGTACGGGCCCACGACGCGGCGTCGGGCGGGCTGCCGGAGCAGTACCCGTACCGGCACGAGCCGGACGACGTGGTGGCGCTCATCCACTCCTCCGGCACCACCGGCACTCCCAAGTCCACCATCCTCGGACATCGCAGCTTCTGGGACGGCAAACAGCTCCGGATGGTGCGTTTCCCGGCGGAGCCGTACGACCGGTTGATGTCGCTCATGCCGCACACGCACGCAGGCGGGCTCAGCTACTTCCTCACCGCGGTGCTGCTCGGGCTGCCGACCGTGATCATGTCGGACTGGCGGCGGGCCGGGGTTGAGCCCGTCATGGAGGCGTTCCAGCCGACCATGGTGGCCTCGTTCCCGCGCACGTTCGTCGAGCTGGCCACCGGCGAGCTGCCGGTTCGCGGTGCGGCCAGGGTGCACTCCTGGTTCAACACCGGGGACAGCGCCCACTACGGCCACATCCGGCGGCTCGTCCAGCTCGGCGAGCGGCCCGCGGGGCTGATCAGGTCGTGGCTGCTGCCGCGCGGCGAGGCCGCCGGCGAGCCGCTGCCCGGCTCCCAGTTCGTGGACGGGCTCGGCTCCTCGGAGATGGGCATGGCGCTGTTCGGCCAGGTCACCTCCCCCGAGACGCCGCGCGCCGACCGCTGCGTGGGCAAGCCCCAGGACGCGGTGATCAAGGCCGCCGTGCTCGACGAGAACGGCCGGGAGCTGCCCGACGGCGAGGTCGGCCTGTTGGGCGTGATCACCCCGTCGCGCACCCCCGGCTACTGGAACGACCCCAGGCTGACCGGCAGCTTCGAGCTCAACGGCTACTGGCTCACCGGCGACGTCGCCCGCCGGGACGCCGAGGGCAACTTCTACCACCTCGACCGCACCGTGGACGTGATCGACACCGCGGCCGGGCCGGTCTACAGCCTGCCCGTCGAGGAGGTCCTCATCGCCGACTGCGCGGACCTCGTCCAGGACTGCTCGGTCGTCGGCGTGCCGGGGCCTGAGGGGCAGGTGCCGATCGCCGTCGTACGGGCGCAGGCCGAGGCCGCCGCGGTCACCGCCGAGGAGATCAGGGAGAAGGCCAACAAGGCCCTGGCCGACGCGGGCCTGGCCACGCTGGCCGCGGTGATCCTGGCGCGTACCGAGCAGGACTACCCGCTCGGCCCCACAGGCAAGGTGCTCAAGCGCGAGCTCCGCACCCGGCACGCGGCGCTGTTCGCCGGATGAGCCCGAACGACGACAAGCCCCGCCGCCCCGCCGCCGACGTCGAGACCGCCCGGTCCGGGGCCGCAGGGCCCGGGGCCGCGGGGTCCGGGGCCGCCCGGTCCGGGGGTGCGGGGTCCGGGGCCGCCGACCGCCCCTATGTGTACGCGCGGCGGGCGCTCGCCGAGCCCGACTGGCGGCGGCTGCCGGGGTGGCGCGGGGTCACCGAGGCGCAGTGGCGCGACGCCCAGTGGCAGCGCGCCCACTGCGTGCGCAACGCGGCGCAGCTGCGCGCCGTGACCGGCGACCTGCTCCAGGACGCCTTCCTCGCCGACCTGGCCGCCGACGCGGCCCGGTACGCCACCATGTCCATCCTGGTCACGCCCCAGCTCCTCAACGTCATGGCACCGGACGAACCGGGCGATCCGGCCGCGTTCACGGCGGCGTTCCTGGCCAACCCGGTCCGCCGCTACCTGCTGCCGGTCGCCTCCGACCGGCACCCGGTCTGGCCGAGCCATCCGCGGGCCCAGCGGGACTCGCTGCACGAGGCCGAGATGTGGGCGGTGGAGGGCCTGACCCACCGCTACCCGACGAAGGTGCTGGCCGAGCTGCTGGCCACGTGCCCGCAGTACTGCGGCCACTGCACCCGGATGGACCTGGTCGGCACCTCCACCCCGCAGGTCGTCAAGGCCAGGCTCACGCTCAGGCCGGTGGACCGGCAGGAGCTGATGCTGGACTACCTCAAGCGCACGCCCGCCGTCCGCGACGTGGTGGTCTCCGGCGGCGACCTGGCGAACATGCCGTGGCCGCGGCTGGAGGCGTTCCTGCTGCGGCTGCTGGAGCTGGAGTCCGTACGCGACATCCGGCTGGCCACCAAGGCGCTGGTCGGGCTGCCGCAGCACTGGCTCCAGCCGGCCGTGGTCGAGGGCGTGGGCCGGGTGGCCGCCGTCGCGCGGGCCCGCGGGGTGAACCTGGCCGTGCACACCCACGCCAACCACGCCCGCTCGGTGACGCCGCTGGTCGCCGAGGCGGCCGCGGCCCTGCTCGCGGCCGGCGTGCGGGACGTGCGCAACCAGGGCGTGCTCATGCGCGGCGTGAACGCCACCCCGCACGACCTGCTCGACCTGTGCTTCGCCCTGCACGGCGAGGCCGGGATCCTGCCCTACTACTTCTACGTCTGCGACCTGATCCCCAACGCCGAGCACTGGCGCACCCCGCTGCACCAGGCCCGGCGCCTCCAGGAGGCCATCATGGGCCACCTGCCCGGCTACGCCACGCCCCGGATCGTCTGCGACGTGCCCTACGTCGGCAAGCGCTGGGTGCACCAGGCCGCCGCCTACGACCGCGAACGCGGCGTCTCGTACTGGACCCGGAGCCACGGGATCGGGCTGGAGCCGCCCGGCCCGGAGCGCCGCTTCCCCTTCTACGACCCGATCGACACCCTGCCCGAGCCCGGCCGCCGCTGGTGGGCGAGCCAGAAGGGAGAGTCATGAGCCCGTTGCGCCGTTTGTGCTGGATCTTCCCCGACCGGGAGTCCACCCGGGCCACCGCGATGTGGCACCCGTTCTTCTGGGACCTGTACGAGGAGGTCGCCGCCGAGCTCGGCCTGCGCTGGACCAGGAACTCCCCGGACTCGGTCACCGCGGACGCGCTGGAGCCCGGCCGGCCCCGCGTCTTCGTGGACGACGAGCCCGTCACCCCCGAGGACACGCTCTTCATCACCGCCCTGTACTCCCTGCCCTACCAGTCGATGGACGTCTTCAACCAGTACGCCCTCTACGCCGTGCTGGAGGAGGCCGGCTTCTACCTGCCGTTCCCGCCGTCCCTGTCGCCGGTGGCCAACGACAAGCTGGCCACCGTCCTGCGGCTGCGCGACTCGCCCGTGCCGCCGATCCCGACCCTGCGCATCGGCACCGGCCGGGACACCAGCAAGCACCTGTACGAGGCCGCCATCGACGGCCTCACCTACCCGGCCCTGGTCAAGCCGGCCGGCTGGTGCGGCGGCGGCGGGGTGAACCTGGCCCGCGACTCCGAGGAGCTGCGCGGCCTGGCCAGCCTCGCCCAGGGCGGCGACACCACGCTCGTCGTCCAGCCCTACCTGGGCGACGGCACCGTGGACTACCGCGTCTACGTCGTGGACGGCGAGCCGTACGCGGTCATGAAGCGCATCCCGGAGCCGGGCTCGCCGGTCGCCAACGCCAGCAGGGGCGGCACGATGGAGTTCCCGCCCGTGCCGCCCGAGCTGGCGGCGGCCACGGCGTACTTCTACGAGCGGCTGCCCATCCCGTTCTTCTGCGTCGACTTCCTGCACGACGGCGAGCGCTACTGGTTCTCCGAGCTGGAGCCCGACGGCGTGATCGCGCCCGACCTCGGCGACCCCGCCCGCACCCTCCAGCGCGACGTCACCCGCGCCCGCTGGACGGCCTACCGCGACGGCCACACCCGCTTCCTCAAAGACCGTCTCTCGCCGGACCGCCTCCCGCACGACCGCCTTCCGCAAGAACGTCTCCCGCAAGAACGCCTTCCGCACGAACCCGAGAGCTGGTGACCCTCATGACCGAATCGTTCTCGCTGACGTCCGCGGCGGCCGAGCCGCTGCTGCGCGTCCCGAGGCGCTCGCTGGAGCGGCTGAGGAGCGTGCCCGCGCTCGCGCCGCGCTACGAGGGCCACGAGAAGGTGCTCACGCTGGAGGACCTGGCCGCCCTGCCGCCGCTGGTCAAGGACGACCTCAACGTCGCGCTCGCGCACCTGGAGCCCAAGGCCGGACAGGGCGCGACCTGGCTCTTCCAGAGCGGCGGCAGCACCGGCGCGCCCAAGGTCGGCTACGCCCCCACCGGCTTCTACATGGACGGCGTGCACCGCCACTGGCAGCCGCTCGAACCGGACGACGTCTTCGTCAACGCCTGGGGCGCCGGCCGCATGTGGGGCGCCCACTTCCTGGCCGCGGCCCTCGCCGACCTGTCCGGCTGCCAGGTCATCGCCCTGGGCTCGGTCGGCAAGGAGGAGTACGGCGACTGGCTCGGCTTCTTCGCCGACCGCGGGGTGACCGCGTTCGGCGGCACGCCCAGCGTGCTGCGGCTGTGGTTCGCCCACGCGCGGGCGGCCGGCCTGCGCCTGCCCGCGCTGCGCAAGGTGCTCTGGCTGGGCGAGGCCTGGCATCCCCAGCTCGACGAGGACCTGGCCGAGGTCGCCCCGGACGCGCGCCGCTGGGGCATGTTCGGCAGCACCGAGACGTGGGTCGCCGCCACCAACACCCCGGACTGCCCGGCCGACGTCTTCCACCCGCTGCCCGACCAGCTCGTGCACACCGACGCCGACGAGCTGCTGGACTTCACCACGCTCAACCCCGACATGCTCAACCCGGTGCTGCGCTACCGCACCGGCGACGCCGGCCGCCTCGTCTCCTGCCCGTGCGGCCGGGACGGCAGGGCGCTGCGCATCCTCGGCCGCCGCGACTCGGTCGTCCAGGTGCGCGGCCTCGGCCTGCACGTGGACGACGTCGTCGCCCAGGCCGAGCGCGAGCCCGGCGTGCTGCGCGCCCAGGTCCTGGTCACCGAGCGGCAGGGCCGGGTCTCCGGCGTGGACGTGCTGCTGCTGACCGGCCCCGACACCCCGCCCGACCTGCCCGGACGGCTGCGCCGCGACCTCCTGGCCGCCACCTTCACCCTCAGCACGGCCTTCCAGCACGACCCCGGCTCCTTCCGGGTGCGGACGGTGGACGCGCTGATCGGCAACGACCGCACCGGCAAGACGTCCTCCTTCGTCGTGCGGGAGGAGCAGTGAGGATGCCGGGGTCGCTCGGCAGGGAGTTCGGCCTCTACTGGAGCGGCCAGACGGTGAGCCTGCTCGGCGACCGGATCACCGTGTTCGTCGTGCCGACGCTGATGATCTTCGTGTTGCACGCCTCCGCGCTGGAGGTCGGCATCGTGGCCATGGCCCAGTACCTCGGCATCCCGCTGCTCGGGCCGATCGCCGGGGTGCTCGTGGACCGGTGGGACAAGCGGCTGACCATGGTCGTGTGCGACCTCGTCCGGCTGGTGGCGGTGGGGGTCATCCCGGTCGCGTACTGGTGCGGGGTGCTCTCGACGCCGGTGTTGTTCGTGTGCGTGGCGCTGATCAGCGGCGCGACCATCTTCTTCAACATCGGCTACCTCGTCGCCGTGCCCACGACCGTGCCGCAGGACCGGCTGGTGCGGGCGTACTCGCGGCTGGAGGGCAGCAGCACGGTGTCGGAGGTGGCCGGGCCGTCGATCGCGGCCGGCCTGTACCACCTGCTCGGCGTCGCCTCGCTGCTCGTGGACGCGGCCAGCTACCTGGTCTCGGCGGCGTGCCTGCGGGCCATGAAGCCGTGGGGCGTCACGACCGGGGAGCGGGTGCCGGTGCGCTCGCGGCTGATGCTCGGCTTCCGGCTGAACTGGGCCGACCCGGTGCTGCGCCGGGTGGTGCTGGCCGCGGTGGTGCTCAACTCGGGCGGGCCCGTCTTCGTCACGGTCCTGCCGGTGCTGGCCTACCAGGGGCTCGGCGTCTCGGTGGGCGTGTTCGGCGCGGCGATGTCGGCGGCGGCCGTCGGCGCGGTGCTCGGCGCGCTGGCCGCCCCGAGGATCAGCGACCGGCTCGGCCTCGGCCGGACCATGGCCTGGGCGCTGCTGCTGCACTGCCTGGTCGGTCTCGGCGTGCTGGCCGCGCCCGCGCTGCCCGCCGCGCCGGTGATCGGCGTGACGTTCGGCTGCTACGGCTTCTTCATGTCGTGCATCAACGTGTGCAGCGCGCCGATCCGGCAGTCGCGGATGGCCGCCGAGAACCAGGGCGTCATGCACGCCGCGTTCCGTACGGCGACCTGGGGGGTGATCCCGCTGGCCGCGCTCGCGGGCGGGTCGGCGGTCACGCTGCTGACGCCCGCGCTGGGCGTGCTCGGCGCGGCGCAGGCCGTCATGGCCGGCGGCACGCTGCTGGCCGCGTTCTCGTTCCTGCCCGCCTCGGGGATCCAGGCCCGCATGGACCGGGCCGAGCCGCGGGCGCACCTGGCGGGGAGCACGTCATGACGACCGTGCTGATCACCGGGACCTCGTCGGGCATCGGGCTGGCCACCGCGGTGACCGCCGCGCGGGCCGGGCTGACGGTGGTGGCCACCATGCGCGACCCCGGCCGCGACGGCGACCTGCGCGCGGCGGCCGACCGGGCCGGCGTCACCCTGGACGTCCGCCGGCTCGACGTCACCGACCCCGCCTCGGCGCGGGCCTGCGTGGAGGGCGTGCGTGAGACGTACGGAGGGCTGGACGCGCTGGTCAACAACGCGGGCGTGTCGAACTTCGACCCCACGATGGAGATGTCCACGCCGGAGGCGCTGCGCGCCAACTTCGAGGTCAACTTCTTCGGGGTGATCGAGGTCAGCCGGGTGGCGA
Organism: Nonomuraea sp. NPDC049637; assembly: GCF_040675235.1. Lineage (NCBI taxonomy): Bacteria > Bacillati > Actinomycetota > Actinomycetes > Streptosporangiales > Streptosporangiaceae > Nonomuraea > Nonomuraea sp. NPDC049637. The sequence continues at coordinate 20,720 of NZ_JBFAOM010000030.1, read as the reverse complement.
TGCCGCTGCTGCGGGCCGCCGGCGGGCGTCTGGTGACGGTCGGCAGCGTGCACGGCGTCGTGGGCCAGCCGTTCAACGAGGCGTACGCGGCGGCCAAGGCGGCGGTCGAGGGGTTCATGGAGAGCCTGGCGCCGGTCGCGGCCGCGCACGGCGTACGGGTGAGCGTGGTGGTGCCCGGCTTCGTCTCCGACACCCGGTTCGGGATTTTTCCAGATATCAACCGGAAGACCATCCGGGCCGCCTCCGGCCCGTACGCCCCCGCCTTCGACGCCTACCTCGACTGGGTGTGCGGCCCCGGCTGGGAGGGCGCCGGCCAGACCTCCTGGCAGGTGGCCGACGTGATCGTGGACGCGCTGACCGCCCCCGACCCGCCCTTCCGCATCCCGACCGGGCCCTGGGCCTCCCGCTACGTGGCCGGCAAGCTCGCCGACCCCGACGGCTCGGCCGTCCAGGCCATGGCCAGGACCTGGCTCGGAGCCACCCCATGACCGGCCCCGCGACCGAGCCCGCGACCGGCCCCGACCCGGCCTGCCGGGCGCTCGGGATCGCGCTGGAGGAGGCCGCCGGCGGCCGGGCCCGGCTGCGCATGCGCGTCACCGAGGACATGGTGAACGGGCACGGCGTCGCCCACGGCGGCTACCTGTTCCTGCTCGCCGACGCCGCCTTCGACCACGCCTGCAACAGCCGCGGCCCGGTCATGCTGGCCCACAGCGCCCAGGTGACGTTCCTGCGCCCCGCCGCCGCGGGCGACGTGCTGGTGGCCGAGGCCACGGAACGGGCAAGACACGGTCGGCACGGCGTCTACGACGTCACCGTACGCCGCCCGGCCGGGGAGATCGTCGCAGAGTTCCGCGGCCACGGCGTCGTGGTCGCCGGCCGTCCCACCAAAGAGGGGAGAACCGAATGAACCGGCGGACCGGACGCTGGATCGAGCACTGGGAACCCGAGGACCCGGGGTTCTGGGCGGCCGTCGGACGCCGTGTCGCCACCAGGAACCTGATCTTCTCCATCTTCGTCGAGCATCTCGGCTTCGCGGTGTGGCTGCTGTGGAGCGCCGTCGTCGTCCTGCTGCCGAAGGCGGGCTTCCCGTTCACCGTCGACCAGCTCTTCTGGCTGGTCGCGGTGCCGAACCTGGTCGGCAGCACGCTGCGGCTGCCCTACACCTTCGCCGTCTCGGCCTTCGGCGGGCGCAACTGGAACGTGGCCAGCGCCCTGCTGCTCCTGGCGCCGACCGGGCTGCTGGCCTGGCTGGTCACCGATCCGGCCAGGCCCTACTGGATGTTCCTGGCCGCCGCGGCCACGGCCGGGCTCGGCGGCGGCAACTTCGCCTCCTCCATGGCCAACGTCTCCTACTTCTACCCCGAGCGGCGCAAGGGGTTCGCGCTGGGCGTGAACGCGGCCGGCGGGAACCTGGGCGTGGCGGTCGTGCAACTGCTGATCCCGCTGGTGGCGGCGGGCGGCCTGGCGTACGCCGGGCTGGTGTGGATGCCGCTCGTCGTGGCCGCCGCGCTGTGCGCGTACCTGTTCATGGACAACCTGGCCGTCGCCAGCACCGACTTCGGCACCCAGGGCAGGGCGTTCCTGCGTCCGCACACCTGGGTCATGTCCTTCCTGTACATCGGCACCTTCGGCTCGTTCATCGGCTACTCGGCGGCGTTCCCGCTGGTCGCCCGGTCGGCGTTCGCCGAGTCCGCCTCGCCGTACCTGGCCTTCCTCGGGCCGCTGGCCGGGTCGCTGGCGCGGCCGGTCGGCGGCTGGCTGGCCGACCGGTACGGCGGCGCCAGGGTCACCTCGTGGTCGTTCGTCGCCATGGCCGCCGGGGCCGTGGCCGCGCTGGCCGCGCTCGGACGGCACAGCTTCCCGCTCTTCCTGGGCGCGTTCCTGCTGCTGTTCGTCGCCTCGGGGGCGGGGAACGGGTCCACGTACCGGATGATCCCGGCCATCTTCACCGCGCAGGCCAGGCACGGGTCGCCGGACGCGCGGCTGCGGGCCAGGCGCGAGGCCGCGGCGGCCATCGGCATCGCCTCCGCGGTCGGCGCGTTCGGCGGGTTCCTCATCCCCCGCGGCTTCGCCGTCTCGCTGGCCGGGACGGGCTCCGTCGCGCCCGCCCTCCAGGTGTTCATCGGCGCCTACGCCGTCTTCCTGGCCACCAACTGGTGGTTCTACCGCCGCCGGGTGCTGGCGCGGGTCCCGAGCCTCGCCCACAGCCGGATCTGAGCATCGACGACCGAGGAGTGACACATGCCCGCCAAGTCCCTGCGTGACCTGATCGGCTTCGCCCGGCGGCACTCGCCGTTCTACGCCGACCTCTACCGCGACCTGCCCGACGGCGTGGACGACCTCACCGCGCTGCCGATCATCGACCAGAACGCCTTCTGGGCCGCCAACACCCACCCCGGCAACAGGCTGCTGACCGGCCCCCTGACCGACGCCGGCGTCTACGCCTCCGGCGGCACCACCGGAGCGCCCAAGTTCTCCCCCTGGACGCGCTCCGAGCACGCCGACTCGGTCACCGCGTTCGGCGCCGGCATGGTGAGAGCGGGCCTGCGTCCCGGCCACCGGGTGGCGAACCTGTTCTCCGCCGGCGCGATGTACGGCGGCTTCCTCTACATCGAGCACGCCCTGCACAACGCCCCCGTCGACAACGTGCGCCTGCCCATCGCCTGCCACGCCGAGGACGGCTACATCGCCGACCTGATCGAGCTGTTCGGCGTGCACGTGCTGGCGGGGCCGCCGATGAAGCTCGGCAAGGTGGCCGAGGCGGTGATCGCGCGCGGGCGCGGCGCGGACACCGTGGAGCTGCTGCTGTTCGCCGGCGACCTGCTCTTCGACGACCTGCGTCCGCAGCTGGCCAAGGCCTTCCCCGGCGCGGCGATCGCCTCGCTCGGCTACGCCTCCGTGGACGCCGGGCTGATCGGCGGCCCGGTGGCCGGCGCGGACGTGCGGGTGCACGAGGCGTTCCCCGAGCGCACCCTGGTGGAACTGCTCGACGAGGTGACCGGCGACCCGGTCACCATGCCCGGCGTGCGCGGGCGGGTGGTCGTCACCAACCTGTTCAGGACGCTGATGCCGGTCATCCGCTACCCGGTCGGCGACCTGGGGGAGTGGACCGACGCGGACTGCCGGGCCTTCCGGCTGGTCGGCAGGACGTCGGAGGGGGCCAGGGTGGAGACGGTGGCGATGTCCAGCGAGGCCGTCCGGGCCGTGCTGGTCGCCGCCGACCCGGACCGGGCGATGTCGGCGATGCAGATGGTCCAGCGCCGCTGGGACGGCAAGGACGGCCTGCTGCTCCGGCTGGCCTGCACGCAGGAGCCGCCGCCCGGCCTGACCCAGCGGCTCGTGGACGCCGTGTACGCGGCCAAGCCGCTCTACCCGAAGTCCGTGGACGAGGGGCTGGTGCACCCGCTGGCCGTCGAATGGGTGCGGCCGTCGGAGCTGGTGACGCACCCGCGTACCGGGAAGGTGCTGCAGGTCGTGGACGAGCGCCCGCACCCCTGACCCGGGCCGGAGCCTCCGGCCCTGGCCGGAGGCTCCGCATTCATCCGGATTCTTCCGCCGTCGCCCGGTACTTCGTTTCTATGATGGAAACGAGCGTCCGCGGGGCGATGCTCACCCGGGCTCACCCGTGGGGCTCACTCTCGGGGCTCCCTCGGGCACGCACCAGCTGACGACGACCCGGCAGGTTGCTGCGATGGCGGATTCGTTCAACGACGCTCACCTTCGCCTGGTGACGAAGGAGTGCCTCCCGCTGGGGAGCGGCGACCGGCTCCCGGTCATCGTGCTGCTCGGCCCCGACGGCACCGACCGCGAGGTGTGCCTCACCCGCGTCTGGCGGAGCGTCACCAGGCCCGACTCGCCGCGGGTGCGGGTGGACTTCCGGCTGCCGGGGCTGCGCGACGCGCCGGTGGTCAAGACGGTCGAGCGCATCGCCCACGACCTGATGGAGACCTCCAGCGTCCGGCTGCCCCGGGTGGTCTTCGCGCTGCACGTGCTGGCCCTGGACCCGCGGGACCGCTCCGACAACGAGCTGGCCGGCGAGCTGGACGACCTCGTGGACGGCGGCGACCCCGAGCGGCTGTCCGACGCCCTGTCCCTGCTGCGCGACCTGCTCGGCCGCATCCCGGGGGCCGAGCCGCTGGCCGCGCTCACCTCGGTGCTCCAGTACGCCGCCCGGGGCCAGCGCCGCCGCGTGGTCAGGCTGCTCAACGACAAGGGCAGGACGTGGCTGGCCGCCCAGATGGCCAACGGCAACGTGATCGATCTGGCCAGACGGCGGGACGGCCACGGCGGCGACCCGTCCGGGTCCGCGGGGGCGATCCTGTGCCGGGCCCTGGTCGCCGACCTCACCGACTCCTGGTCCAAGAGCCACCGCCACGCCCGCAGCTGCCTGCTGCTGCTGGAGGGGGCCGAGACCGCGGCGGGCCGCGCGCTGCTCAGGGCGCTCGGCCCGGCCAAGGGCGCCGACCCGCTGCTGGTGGTGGCGGAGTCGAGGGAGTGGCTGCCGATGGGCGGCTCGTGGGCGCGTCCCGGCACGGTGGTGCCCGGCGCGGCCCACCCGCCCACGCTGGCGGAGGCGAGCTACCGCGACTGGCGGGCCGGCTACGACGCCCGGGAGCAGCCGTGGTGGTACCCCGTGCTGATGCCGCCGCTGGAGGCCGACAGGTCGCGCGCCTACGCCTCGGCCGTCCGGGAGCTGACCGGCGGCCATCCGGCCGTGACCCGGCGCCTGGGCAGGCTCGCCGCCACGGCCCAGGACGACGACGCCTTCCGCGCCGTCGTGTGCCGCGAGGACCTGCTGCGCTGGCCCGACCGGCTGCACCTGGCCCACCTGGACGAGCTCACCGACTGGGCGGCGGCCAGGAACGTGGACGACGCCGAGAGCGCCCTGCTCAAACGGGCCGGCCGGACGCCGAACCTGCGCAACGAGCTGGCCGACCAGCTCTGGCTCGACCGCCGCCCGGAGGAGCGGGACCCGCACGGCCGCTACGAGGGGGCGCGCGGCCCGCAGGTCACCGTGATCCATCCGTGGCTGCGGCGGCTGCTGCTGCACCGGCTCGCCGTCACCGGACGCTGGGACGACGTGCACGGCGACCTGGAACGGTTCCACCTCGGCCCCGGCGGCGAGGAGAACCCGCGCAGCCTGCACCACCGCCTGGCCCGCGTCGGCCGGGGCGACCCCGAGGGCCATCTGACCCACGTCGCCGATCACCTGCACCGGCTCTTCGACCGGCTCGACGTGCGCGAGGACGGCCGCAGCCGCCTGCCGGAATGGCTGGCCGGCTTCAACGAGGTGACCACCGCCCCCAACCGGCTGCCGCTGGTCACCCCCCTGGACGAGCTGTACGACTCCCTGGTGGCGACCGCCGCCCCGCACGAGCGCGGGGACTGGCTCGTCGTGGTCAGAGCCCTGGTCGTGGACCGCTGGTTCTGGCTCGACCCGCTGCTCGACCCGTCCGGGAGCCGGGCCGAGCAGGTCGCGCGCGGGCTGCGGGACCTGGCCAGGCGGTCGACCACCAGTCCGGCGATCTTGTTACGGGAGGCCGACAGGTATGAGCGACGACGGTGACCTCGGCACGGCCGGGGCGGGCGATCCGGCGCCGGCGGAGGTCGGTGCGAAGTGGGCGGCGGGCCGCCGCAATCGCGTCCTGCTGCGCAGGGCGCTGGCCGGGGTGCTCGTCGTGGCGGCCGTCGTCGTCCTCGGGCTGTACGTCAGGACGTCGCGGCTCACCGACGACAGCGACGCCTTCGGCCCCGACCTGGTCCCGGTCATGAGCCGCATCGCCGCCGAGAACGCCGCGGTGGAGAAGGAGCACCCGGACGACTACGTCACCGTCGTCGCGATGTTCCCGATGACCGGCTCGCTCACCGACATCGCCCTGAACCGGGAGAGCATCAGGCACGGCCTGGAGGGCATCCACCTGGCGCAGGTGTGGCGCAACCGGCAGCCGTCCTCGCCGCCGTACGTGCGGGTGCTGGTCGCAAGCGACGGGCCGCAGGACTGGGAGCCGACGGTCGAGGCCGTCCGGGACCGGACCGCGCAGGAGCACATCGTGGCGGTGACCGGGCTGGGCGCCAGCACCGGCGCGACCCGCAGGACGGTCGCCGCCCTGAGCGCGAGCCGGTACGCGATGGTCTCGGCGGTCATCACCTCCGACGAGCTCACCGGCTTCCCCGGGCTGGCCCGCGTCGCGGCGCTGAACAGCGAGCAGGCCCAGGCCGGGGTGGTGCACGCCAGGAAGGTCAACCCCCGGCTCAAGGCGGTCGTGATCAAGGATCTCAACCCGGCCGACAGCTACGTCAAGACCCTCGCCCGGTTCTACACCGGCTCGCTGGCCGGCCGGGAGAGCGTGATGGAGTTGTCCTTCGACTCCTCGACCAGGTTCTCCGGCACCGTGCTCGACGTCATCGCCGAGCGCGTCTGCAACTCCGGCGCGAACACCGTCCTGTACGCCGGGCGCAGCGAGCAGCTGCCCGCGCTGATGCAGGCGCTCAGCCAGCGCGAGCGGTGCGTGCGGCCCGGCGTCACCGTGGTCACCGGCGACGACGCCAGCGAGATGAACCGCAAGGTCGACCTCGGCATGTGGGGGGACACCCGGATCCGGCTCTTCTACACGGCCCTGGCCCACCCGGCGAGCCTCGCGCTGCCCGGCGGCGGGGTGCTCACGGCGATCCGGGCCAGGTTCGAGGGCGACGACGCCGACAGCTTCCGGCGCCTGTTCCCGCACGAGAGCCTGGACGACGGCATGGCCATCATGCACCACGACGCCATGTTCGTGGCCCTGGAGACGGCCAAGGCGTTCGCCCGCGAGCCGGACGTGCCCTCGCCGCAGGACATGGCGAACATGCTGACCAGCGGCACGGTGTCGGTCGAGGGCGCCAGCGGCCCGATCAGGATCGTCGAGGGCGGCGCCCGCCAGACCAAGGAGATCCCGATCCTCCAGCTCAACCCGGACGGCACCTCGGCGTACTCGGGCCGGGTCACGGTGACGGACGGCGGCCCCGGCACGAGCTGACCAGTTTTCATGTATTACCTATTGCTTTTGTGGGAAATTTCGCGCAGGATCAGAGGCGTGAAGAGCCTTCTGGTGGCCCGCCTCCACGTCGACCTCCGGCGGCAGGCGAGCGCGCTCTGTGCCGTGCGGTGACCTCCGGGTCCCCGCTCTCCTCGGACGCGCGAGCGTCCTTCCCCCAGACCTTCCCCGAAGCTCAGAGGAGTGGCCGAACCATGTCGACCCCCACCAGCGTGCTCACCGTCCGGCGCGTCGCCGGGCACATCGGCGCCGAGATCACCGGCGTCGATCTGGCCCACCCGCTCGATCCGTCCGTGGTCGAGGAGATCCGCCAGGCGCTGCTCGCGTACAAAGTCGTGTTCTTCCGCGGGCAGGAGCTCGACCACGCCGCGCAGATCGCCTTCGCCCGCCAGTTCGGCGAGCTGACCCACGCCCACCCGCACGAGGACGCGCCGCCGGAGGAGTTCCCGCAGATCCTGACCATCGACCCGCGCCGGTACGAGAAGCGTTACGGCGTCAACTACCGCGAGCTCTACCAGCGGAGGCGCTACTCCTACTTCTCCGGCTGGCACACCGACGTCACCGCCGCCGTCAACCCGCCCGCCGCCTCGATCCTGCGGGCCGAGACCGTGCCGGAGTTCGGCGGCGACACCCAGTGGACGAACCTGGTGGCCGCCTACGAGGGCCTGTCCGCGCCGCTGCGCGACCTGGTGGACGGCCTGCGCGCCGAGCACCGCTTCCTGGCCGGCTACCAGGCCGCCGACGAGGACGGCAAGCTGGTCAAGCGCATCAACGACAACCTGCTGATCTCCGTGCACCCGGTGGTGCGGGTGCATCCGGAGACCGGTGAGCGGGCGTTGTTCGTCAACCCCGGCTTCACCGACCACATCGTGGGCCTGTCGGCCGTGGAGAGCCGCCGCATCCTCGACCTGCTGTACGAGCAGCTCACCCGGCCCGAGTACACCGTGCGGTTCCGCTGGCAGCCCGGCAGCGTCGCCTTCTGGGACAACCGCGCCACCGCCCACCTCGCCCCGTCCGACCTCGACCACCTCGACGTGCCGCGCACGCTGCACCGGGTCACGCTGATCGGCGACCGTCCCGTCGGACCCGACGGGTTCGTCTCCGAGATCGTGGCCGGAAGGGAGTTCAGGGCGCAGTCACTCGTGGTCGCCTGACGACGGCGGCCACCTCCGCGAGCGGGACCCGCTCGCGGCACCGGACGCGCGGGCGGGGGCTGGGGGGTGCCCGCCCGCGGCGTCGGTCCCTACTTCTGGACGGGGGCGCGTGACCCGCTCAGCCGGCGCCCGAGCCGCTGGGCCGGGGCCTCGATCACGTGGTACGTCACCAGGCACAGCGGGATCAGGACCAGGTAGTACAGCACCAGGTTCGGCAGCAGGCGCAGCAGCAGGGGATGCAGCAGGTAGACGGAGAAGCTGATCACGCCGAGCCGGGTCAGCACGCGCGGGAACGTCCTGTGGCGCAACGCCAGCCCCACCCCGAACACGGCGAACGCGAGCACGAGCGCGGGCGCCCATCCCGGGTCGTCCTTGGCGGGGACGCCGCAGGCCACCACCGCCAGGCAGGCGAGCCCGGCGGTCCGCCAGGAGATCGCGCCCTGCTCGGCGCGGTGCACCGCGGTCCCGGCGAACATGGCCGCCAGGATGATCACGCCCTGCCAGGTGCCGGCCCGGCTGCCCAGGACCACCAGCGCCAGGCCGAGCAGCCCGCCCGCCGCGGCGGCCGCCGTACGGGCCCGGCCGTCCCCGAGGGCGGTGACCGCGATCGCCGCCACGACCGCGAGGACCAGCAGCGCGGCGGTCAGGTCGGCACCGCCGTTGATCGACGCGCCCGGCAGCAGCAGCCCCGCCGGCACGGCCAGCGCCGCCAGCGCGACGGCGATCCCCGCCGACCTGCGGGCCTGGCCGGTCGCGAACAGCGCCACGCTGATCAGGTAGAACGCCATCTCGTACGACAACGTCCAGGTGACGCCGATGACGGGCGGCAGGTTGAGCAGCTCCTGCAGCATCGTCAGGTTGCCGAGCGCGACCAGCGGCGCGGGACGTTCGCCGAGGCGCGGATCCAGCGGGAACAGGCCCGCGAGGGCGAGCAGGGACGCCAGGCCGAGGGCGGCCAGCAGCAGCGGCAGCAGGCGGAAGGCCCGCCCGGTCCAGAAGGCGCGCAGGTCGCCGCGCCGTTCCAGGGACGCCGGGATGATGTAGCCGCTGACCAGGAAGAACACGAAGACGCCCCACGTGCCGAGGTCGATCCTGCGGTCCACGACCGCCCACGCGGCCGGGACGAAGGACCAGCCCGCGTGGTGCGCGGTGACGGCCAGCGCGGCGGGCCCCCGCAGGGCGTCCAGCCAGGCCAGCCGGGCGGAGGCGGGGGACATCTGTCGGATTCTAGGCCATTTGCGACAGAACCTTCCTGACCGGACGGCCGCCCGGATCGCGGTCGGCTCAGGCTTCCCGGGCCGGCTCGCCGCGTTCGGTCGCAACCGGCTTCAGGCTTCCCCGGGCCGGATCGACGCGTTCAGCGCGACGGCGAACGCCGCAGGCGCAGGCCGATCACCACGACGGCGACGCCCACCAGCAGGACCACCGGACCGATGACCGCCCAGGCGGTGTCGCCGGTCATCACGCTGCCGCCCACCACGCCCAGTCCCTGGAGCGCCCAGAGCCCGCCGACCAGGGCCAGCAGCACGCCGACGACGATGAGGATCCAAGAGGTCATCGTTCTTCCCGTCTCTCGTCCCGCCGTGCTCGTCCGCTTGCGGGGTCTGGGTGTGCTCGTTGATCGCGTGGCTCCCGCAGCGTAACCGAGCCTTTGTCACGATATGCGGATTTTTCTGGTCACCTCTTGGCGGCGGGCTTCCGCCGTCTTAGTGTTCAGTGCAATGCCACACATTACTGAGCCCTATGGAAGGAGTGATCCCGGTGCGTGACGGCAGGCCCCCGAGGCTGTCCGAGATTCCCGCGTTCACCGCGTACATGAACACCGGCTGGGGCGCCCCCGACCGCACGCCGCGCGTGGTGCCCGGCGCGGCCGAGGCCGCCGCCGCCCACCGGACGCGGCTGGCCGAGGCGCTGCCCGGCCGGAAGGTCGTGCTGGCCGCGGGGCAGGCTCCGATCCGCAGCAACGACATGGCCTACGACTTCCGCGCCGGCAGCGACTTCGTCTGGCTGACCGGCTGCCAGATCGAGAACGCCGTCGTCGTGCTGGAGGGCGCCGAGGCCACGCTCTACGTGCCGCCGCCCGCCCGCCCCGGCGACCCGGCGTTCTTCACCGACTCCAGGTACGGCGAGCTGTGGGTGGGCGCCGCCCCCGGCCTGGACGACTGGGCCAAGGCGCTGGGCGTCCCGGTCAAGCCGCTGGCCGAGCTGACCATCGAGGTGACGGACGACCAGGAGGCCGCCCGGGTCCTCGCCGAGCTGCGCATGTACAAGGACGACTGGGAGCTCGGCCAGCTGCGCGAGGCGGTGGACCGCACCGTCGAGGGCTTCGCCGAGGTCGTCCGCGAGATCCCCGCCGCCGTGGCCGGGCGCGGCGAGCGATGGCTCCAGGGCACCTTCGACCGGTACGCCCGCGCCTACGGCAACGGCCCCGGCTACCCCTCCATCGTCGGCGGCGGCCCGCACGCGCCCACCCTGCACTGGGTGCGCTGCGACGGCCCGGTGACCCCCGGCGAGCTGCTCCTGCTCGACCTCGGCGTCGAGGCGGAGAGCTGCTACACCGCCGACGTCACCCGCACCTTCCCCGTCTCCGGCCGCTTCACCCCGGCCCAGCGGCAGGTGCACGACCTGGTCGAACGCGCCCACCGGGCGGCGCTCGCCGCCGTGGCCCCCGGCCGCCGCTTCAGCGACTTCCACCACGCCGCCATGGAGGTCGTCGCGCACGGCCTGGCCGGCTGGGGCCTGCTGCCGGTCTCGGTGGACGAGGCGCTGTCCGACGCCGGCCAGCACCACCGCCGCCACCTGGTCTGCGGCGTCGGCCACCACCTCGGCCTGGACGTGCACGACTGCGGCCGGGCGAGCCAGGAGGCCTACCAGGACGCCGTCATGGCCCCCGGCATGGCGCTCACCGTGGAGCCCGGCCTGTACTTCCACCCGCACGACCTCACCGTCCCGCCGGAGCTGCGCGGGATCGGCGTCCGGATCGAGGACGACCTGGTGGTCACCGAGCAGGGCGCCGACGTGTTGTCGGCTGCGCTGCCCCTGGACGCCGACGGCCTGGAGAAGTGGATGGCCGCCGGGTAGGTAGTCGCTGTGACATTGCACCGCATAATCTCTCGAATATCCCCATGTGAGGAGACCTCAGCATGACCACCTCCGCCACGCCGTGGCGCGGCATCCACGTCGCGACGGCCCTGCCCTTCGCCGACGACCTCTCCGTGGACTACGACGGGTTCGCCGAGCACGTGCGCTTCCTGGCCGAAGGCGGCTGTGACGGTGTGACGCCCAACGGCTCGCTGGGCGAGTACCAGACGCTCACGTCGCAGGAGCGGGCCCGCGTCGTCGAGACGGCCGTCCAGGCCGCGCCGCCCGGATTCGGCGTCATGCCGGGCGTGGCCGCGTACGGCTCCATGGAGGCCCGCCGGTGGGCCGACCAGGCCGCCGAGGCGGGGGCCACGTCCGTGCTGCTGCTGCCGCCGAACGCCTACCGGGCCCCGCGCGAGGCCGTCGTCGCCCACTACCGGGAGGTCGCCAAGGCCGGGCTGCCGGTCGTGGCCTACAACAACCCGTTCGACACCAAGGTCGACCTGACCCCCGCGCTGCTGGCCGAGCTGTACCACGAGGGCCTGATCGTCGGCGTCAAGGAGTTCACCGGGGACGTGCGCCGAGCGTACGAGATCGCCGAGCTGGCGCCTGAGCTCGACCTGCTCATCGGGGCCGACGACGTGCTGCTGGAGCTGGGCCTGGCCGGGGCCGTCGGCTGGATCGCCGGGTACCCGAACATGATCCCGCAGTCCACGACCCGCCTGTACCGGCTGGCCACCTCGGGCGACCCCGCCGACCTGCCCGAGGCGCTGCGCGTCTACCGCGACCTGCACCCGCTGCTGCGCTGGGACTCCAAGCCCGAGTTCGTGCAGTCGATCAAGCTGTCCATGGACCTGGCCGGGCGCAGGGGCGGCGCCTGCCGTCCGCCCCGCCTGCCGCTGGCGCCCGAGCTGGTCGCCCGCATCACCGCCGACACCGAGGCCGTCCTGGAAAAGGGCTACAAGTGAGATCACGCCGCACCTTCCACGCCGTCGACTCCCACACCGAGGGCATGCCCACCCGCGTGATCGTCGGCGGCGTCGGCGCCATCCCGGGGGCGACCATGGCCGAGCGCCGGCTGTGGTTCATGGAGAACAGCGACGACGTGCGCACGCTGCTCATGTACGAGCCGCGCGGCCACGCCGCGATGAGCGGGGCGATCCTCCAGCCGCCCACCCGGCCCGACGCCGACTACGGCGTGCTGTTCATCGAGGTCTCCGGGCTGCTGCCGATGTGCGGCCACGGCACGATCGGCGTGGCGACCGTGCTGGTGGAGACCGGGATGGTGCCCGTGGTCGAGCCGGTCACCACGATCCGGCTCGACACGCCGGCCGGGCTCGTGGTGGCGTCCGTGGCGGTCGAGGACGGCGCGGCGACCTCGGTGACCATCCAGAACGTGCCCTCCTTCGCGTACGCGCTGGACCGCAAGGTCGAGGTGCCCGGCTTCGGGGAGATCGGCTACGACCTGGCCTTCGGCGGCAACTTCTACGCCTTCGTCGAGCTGGCCGAGCTGGGGCTGCCCTTCGACCGGGCCCGCGCCGGCGACCTGCTGTCGGCCGGGCTGGCGATCATGGACGCCGTCAACGAGCACGACCGCCCGGTCCACCCCGAGCGGCCCGACATCAACGGCTGCCACCACGTCTACCTGGCCGCCCCCGGCTCGACGGCGCAACTGTCCAGGCACGCCATGGCCATCCATCCCGGCTGGTTCGACCGCTCGCCGTGCGGCACCGGCACCAGCGCCCGCATGGCCCAGTTCCACGCCCGCGGCGAGCTCGCGCTCGGCGACGACTTCGTCAACGAGTCGTTCATCGGCACCCGCTTCACCGGACGGCTGCTCGGCGAGACCACGGTCGGCCCGCTGCCCGCCGTGCTGCCCTCGATCACCGGCCGCGCCTGGGTCACCGGCACCTCGCAGTTCCACCTCGACCCGACCGACCCCTTCCCGGCGGGGTTCCTGCTGTGAGCCGCCGGGCGGGCGGCGCGAAGGGCACGCCGTGAGCGCCGACCTCGTCGTGGTCGGCGCCGGCGTGGTGGGCGCGGCCGCCGCGTACTTCGCGGCGCTGGCCGGGCTGCGCGTGGTGGTCGTCGAGCGCGGCGCCATCGCCGGCGGCACGTCCAGCGCGGGCGAGGGCAATCTGCTCGTGTCCGACAAGGAGGCCGGGCCCGAGCTGGACCTCGCGCTCTACTCCCAGCGCGTGTGGCGCGAGGACCTGGCCGAGCACGCCGGGCTGTGGGAGTTCGAGGCCAAGGGCGGGCTGGTCGTCGCGGCGTCCGGGCCCGGCCTGGCCTCGCTGCGCGAGCTGGGCGAGCACCAGCGCCGCCACGGCGTCGAGGTGCGCGACGTGGCGGCGCAGGAGCTGCGCGACTACGAGCCGCACCTCGCCCCCGGACTCGCCGGAGCCGCCTTCTACCCCCAGGACGCCCAGGTCCAGCCCATGCTGGTGGTCGCCCACCTGCTGCGGCTGGCCCGCGCGCACGGCGCCGAGGTGCGCACCCGCACCGGCGTCACCGGCTTCCTGCGCGACGGGAGCCGCGTGACCGGCGTGCGCACCACGGCCGGCGACCTGCCCGCCGGGGCGGTGCTCAACGCGACCGGCACGTGGGCCGGCGACGTCGCCGCCCTGGCCGGGGTGCACGTGCCCGTCCTGCCCAGGCGCGGGTTCGTGCTGGTCACCCAGCCCATGCCGCCCCGGACGATCCGCCACAAGGTCTACGCCGCCGAGTACGTCGGGGACGTGGCCAGCTCCGACGCCGCCCTGCAGACCTCGCCCGTCGTGGAGGGCACCGGCAGCGGCACGATCCTCATCGGCGCCTCCCGGGAGCGCGTCGGCTTCGACCGCACGTTCTCCCCGCGGGCGGCCGGCGCGCTGGCGGCCAAGGCGATCGCGCTGTTCCCGATGTTGCGGGACGTCCGCGCCATGCGCACGTACCTGGGCTTCCGGCCGTACTGCCCGGACCATCTGCCGGTGATCGGGCCCGACCCGCGCGCGCCCGGGTTGTGGCACGCCTGCGGGCACGAGGGCGCGGGCATCGGACTGTCCGCGGGCACCGGCAGGCTCGTCGCCCAGGCGCTCACCGGCCGCACCCCGGACCTCGACCTCAAGCCGTTCGCCCCCGACCGCTTCCCCGCCCCCGACCGTTCTTCCGGCACCGGGTTTCCCGGCGCCGGGTCCGCCGCGACCGAGGAGGGGCGCCGATGACCCACCAGATGACCTTCCGCGGCGCGAGCGTGCCCGCCGAACCGGGCCAGAGCGTCGGGGCCGCCCTGGTCGCGGCCGGCATCCTCGACTGGCGCAGCACCCGCGGGGCGGGCCGGCCGCGCGGCCTGTTCTGCGGCATCGGCGTCTGCTTCGACTGCCTCATCACCGTCGACGGCGTCCCCGACCTGCGCGCCTGCCTGGTCCCGGCGCGCGACGGCATGCGCCTCGGCGACGACGCCCCGGCAGACGGCGAGCAAGACGGCGAGCAGGGAGGCCCACATGCGTGAGACGCACGACGTCGCCGTGGTCGGCGCGGGCCCGGCGGGGCTGGCCGCCGCCGTCGAGGCCGCCGCGGCCGGGCTGGACGTGGCCCTGGTGGACGGCGCCCGCCAGCCGGGCGGCCAGTTCTGGCGGCACTACGACGAACGCCACGCCCGCCCCGAGGACGCCGCCGGGCACCACGACTGGCCGGTCTTCACCCGGCTGCGCGACCGGCTGCGCGCCCTGACCGCCGCCGGACGGGTCCGCTACCTGCCCGGCCACCAGGTCTGGCTGGCGACGCGCGACGGCACGGGCACGTTCACGCTGCGCACGACGCCCACCGTCCCCGAGGAGGGGGCGTCCGGCACGACGGTGACCGCCCGCGCGCTGATCCTGTGCCCCGGCGGCTACGACAGGCAACTGCCCGTCCCCGGCTGGGACCTGCCCGGCGTGATGGCCGCCGGGGGAGTGCAGGCCCTGCTCAAGGGGCAGCGCACGCTCGCCGGCCGCCGCGCGGTCGTCGCCGGGACCGGGCCGTTCCTGCTGCCGGTCGCCACCGGCCTGGCCGCGGCCGGGGCGCGGGTGGCGGCGGTCGCCGAGGCCAACGCCACGCTCGGCTGGCTGCGCGACCCGCGCGGCGCCGCGTCCGTGCCGGCCAAGGGGCTGGAGGCGCTGCGGTACGCCGCGCTGATGGCCCGCCACCGCGTGCCGTACCGCACCGGGACCGTGGTCACCGAGATCCTCGGGGAGAACCGGGTCGAGGCCGTCCGGCTCGCCCGGCTCGGCCGCGACGGCCGCCCGGCCGGGCCGGCCGGCGAGATCCCCGCCGACCTCGTCGCGCTCGGCTGGGGGTTCACGCCGTCCCTCGAACTGCCGCTCATGCTCGGCGCCGGCACCAGGAAGGACGTCGACGGCTCGCTCGTCGTGACCGTGGACGCCTTCCAGCGCACCGGCGTCCCCGGCCTGTACGTCGCGGGCGAGGCGACCGGCGTCGGCGGCGCGGCCCTGGCCCGCCAGGAGGGCCGGCTGAGCGCCCTGGCCCTGGCCCGTACGCTGGGCCGCCGGGCCGACCCGGCGCTCATGGGCCGGTTGCGCCGGTCGATCGCCCGCGGGCGGCGCTTCGCCGCGGCCATGCACCGGACCTACCCCGTGCCGCGCGCCTGGACGTCCTGGCTGCGGGACGAGACGCTGGTCTGCCGCTGCGAGGAGGTCTCCTACGGCGACCTGCGCCGCGCCCACGACGACCTGGGCGCCGACGATCCGCGCACGCTCAAGATGCTGGCCAGGCCGGGCATGGGCTGGTGCCAGGGACGGGTGTGCGGGTTCGCGACCGCCGGCGTCGCGGCCTGCCTGGGCCGCCGCGAGAGCACGGCCGGCGACCTGCGCCCGCTGTCCACCCGGAGCCTGGCGGCCCCGGTGCCCCTGGGCGAGCTGGCCGCGCTCGCCGACGACAACCCTGACGAAGATCATGAAAGAGGACGAGACCGTGAGTGACGTGCTGAGCGTCGATCCGCGTACCGGACAGGTCCGCGAGCGCGTCGCGGCGGAGTCGACGCCGCAGGACGTGGACCGTGCCGTGCGCGCCGCTGCCGCCGCCGCCCCCGCGCTGGCCGACCGGTCCGTACGCGCCGACCTGCTGCGTACCGCCGCGGCGCTGCTGGAGGAGGGCGGCGAGGAGATCATCGCGACCGCCGACGCGGAGACCGCGCTCGGCCGGGTCCGCCTCACCGGCGAGCTGGCCCGCACCTGCTACCAGCTGCGGGCCTTCGCCGACGTGGCCGAGTCGGGCGCCTTCCTGGACGTGATCATCGACCACGCCGACCCGGCCGCCCGCCCGGCCCCCCGCCCCGACCTGCGACGCTACAAGGTGCCGCTGGGCGTGGTCGCGGTGTTCGCGGCGAGCAACTTCCCGCTGGCCTTCAGCGTGCCGGGCGGCGACACCGCCAGCGCGCTGGCCGCCGGCTGCCCGGTCGTCGTCAAGGCGCATCCGGACCATCCGGCGACCAGCGTCCTGACCGCCCGCGCGCTGCGCGCCGCCGCGGAGAAGGCCGGTCTGCCGGCCGACGTCGTCGGCCTGGTGCACGGCTTCGCGGCGGGCCCGGAGCTGGTCCGGCACCCGCTGACCGCCGCCGTCGGCTTCACCGGCTCGGTACGCGGCGGGCGGGCGCTGCACGACCTGGCCGCCGCGCGGCCGCGGCCGATCCCGTTCCACGGCGAGCTGGGCAGCCTCAACCCGGTCGTGGTGACCGAGCGGGCCGCCGCCACCAGGGCGGCCGAGATCGGCGCGGGCCTGGCCGCCTCCTACACCCAGGGCCTCGGCCAGTTCTGCGTCAAGCCGGGCCTGGTCCTGCTGCCCGCGGGCCCGGCGGGCGACGCGGTGCTCGACGCCGTGGTCACGGCCGCCGTGCCCGCCGGACCGCTGCTCGACCCGCGCATGCGCGCGGCCTTCCTGGACGGCGTGCGCTCCCGCGCCCAGCTGCCCGGCGTCACGCAGGCGCTGGCCGCGGGCGAGGACGACGCCGCGCCGCTGGCCGTCCGGCCGGGCGTGCTGACCGTGGCAGCCGGGCGGCTCGCGGACGGCGACGCCCACGCCGAGCTGCTGGAGGAGTGCTTCGGACCGGTCACCGTGGTGGCCCGGTACGGCTCGGAGTCCGAGCGGGACGCCGTGCTCGACGCGCTGTCCGGCAACCTCACCGCGACCGTGCACCTGGCGGCCGACGAGCGCGAGGGCGCGGCGGCCGGCCTGGTGGCCAGGCTCGCCGGGCTGGCCGGGCGGGTCGTCGTGGACGGCTGGCCCACGGGCGTGTCGGTCGCGCCCGCGATGCAGCACGGCGGGCCGTACCCCGCCTCCACCAGCACCTCGACCTCGGTCGGCGGCACCGCGATCGAGCGCTGGCTGCGCCCGGTGTGCTTCCAGGACACCCCCGACCCCCTCCTGCCGCCGGAGCTGCGCGAGGCCAACCCGCTCGGCGTCCCCCGGACGGTGGACGGAGTCGCCTGACGCTTTTATCTACACTTGTAGACGCTCTGGGGCTATATTGCTCGTGTGTCCACCACCGATGCCACGGTCGTGGCCGTCACCGGCGAGGTCCCAGCGGCCTCGCTGGGCGCGGTCCTGCCGCACGAGCACCTGCTGAGCGACTTCGCCCCGCCCGACGACACGCCCGAGTCATGGGCGCGCACCGGCCGCACCCGCCCCACGGCGGCCGGCGCCCTGTGGCTCTACCGCGCGCCGCTGACGATGGACCTGCTCGGCGAGGTCGGCATGGGCGCCGTCAACCGGGACGACCTGCTGCTCGGCGACGCGGGCCTGGCCGCCGCCGAGCTGGCCGCCTTCCGGCAGGCAGGCGGCGGCACGGTGGTGGACCTGACACCCGACGGGCTCGGCCGCGACCCGGCCGGGCTGCGCCGGCTCGCCGAGGAGACCGGCGTGACCGTCGTCATGGGCTGCGGCCGGCACCACCCCGCACGGACCGCCGCCCGGGACACCGCCGCCCCGACCTCCGCCCGGGACGTCGCCGCGCCGGCCGAGGAACTGGCCGAGGAGCTGATGCGCGACCTCACCGAGGGCGTGGGCGGCGTGCGGGCCGGCGTCATCGGCGAGCTGGCCGCGCTCGACCCCGGCGTGCCCGCCGAGCGCGCGCTCCTGGTCGCCGCGGCCCGCGCGGCGGCGGCCACCGGCGCCGCCGTCTCGCTGGCCCGCAACGAGGACCCGGCCGTCCAGCAGCGCGTCCTCGACCTGCTCGCCGAGGAGGGCGCGGACCTCACGCGGGTGGCCGTCGGGCACTGCGACGCGCTCTCCCCGCGACCCGACGACCTCGAACCGCTGCTCGGACGCGGCGTCTTCGTGCAGTTCGACCAGCTCGGCAGGCTGCCCACCGCGCTCAGCGTCTCCGACGACCAGGACGTCGCCGCGGCCGTGCTCGAACTCGCCCGCCGGGGCCACGCCGGACGCCTCCTGCTGTCGCAGGGCGTACGGGCCAAGTCCCAGCTCCTGGCCTACGGCGGCGGCGGTTATGCGTTCGTCCTGCGGCAGTTCGTGCCGTACCTGAGGATGCTCGGAGCCGACGACGAGCTGATCGAGACCGTCACCGTGCGCAACCCGAGGCGGCTGCTCACGTTCCGGACCGAGGAGGCGGGCTCGTGAGCCGCTACCCCTTCCCCATCCCCGACCTGTCCGGGCAGGCGCTCACCGTCGCCGGCCCGGTGGACCCGGCGCTGCTCGGGCAGACGTCCATGCACGAGCACATCTTCATCGACCTGCGCAGGCCCGTCCGGTCCCGCCGGCCCGGCGAGGACGCGCCGGCGGCGGCCGAGCCGCTCACCCTGGCCAACCTCGCCCGCACCCGCCACGGCGGGCCGAACGCCGACAACGACCTGCTGGGCGACTTCGACGAGATGCTCGCCGAGACCCTCGCCTTCGCCCACAGCGGCGGCCGCACCATGGTCGAGGTCTCGCCCATCGGCCTCGGCCGCGACCCCGAGGCGCTGCTGCGGCTGTCCCGGGCCAGCGGGATGCACATCGTCATGGGCGGCGGCTGGTACACGCCGGCGTTCCATCCGGCCGACATGGACGAGCGAACCGTGGACGAGCTGGCCGACGTCATCGTGCGCGACGTCGTGCTCGGGGCCGACGGCACCGGCGTGCGCGCGGGCATCATCGGCGAGGTCGGCGCGGAGTCGGTGCCGCTGACCAGGGGCGAGCTCAAGAGCGTACGGGCCGCCGGGCGGGCCGCCCGCGTCACCGGCGCGCCGGTCACCTTCCACGTCGGCGGCGTCGGCGAGGAGAAGTTCCGGGTGCTCGACATCCTCCAGGAGGAGGGCGTCGTCCCCGGAAACGTCGTCCTGGGCCACTGCACGGACGTCCTGTCCGGCCCGGAGTTCGCCGAGCGGCTGCTGGCCCGCGGCGTCTTCGTCGAGTTCGACTTCCTGGCCGCGCCGGGCAGCCCGTGGGGGCACCTCGTCCTGGGCAGCGACCACAAGGTCCTGCGCGGCATCGCCGACCTGGTCGAACGGGGCTACGCGAGCCAGATCGTGCTCGGCCACGACGTGTGCCAGAAGATCCAGCTCAAGCGGTACGGCGGCAAGGGCTACGACTACATCCCGCGGCACTTCCTGCCCGCCCTGCGCCGCCTCGGCGTCAGCCCCGAGGCCATCCACATGATCATGGTCGAGAACCCGGCACGGGCACTCGCCTTCGCCGCACCGCAGTGACCAGGAGAACCATGCCCCCCATCCCCGTGCCCCCCGACCCTGCGCCTTCCACCCTCGGGCCCTCCACCTCCGTGCCTCCCGTCCCCGTGCCCTTCGACCCGGCGCTGGCCGCCGTCCTGGACGGCATGCCCCGGCCGGACGGTCCCGCCCCCACCCTGGACACCATCCCCCTGATGCGCGCCGCCGGGGCGGCCATGCCCATGCCGCCGGTCGCCGAGGTGATCGGCGACCGCGAGATCGACGCCGAGGAGCTGCTCGTCCCCGGACCGGCCGGCGCGCCGGACCTGGAGGTCACGCTCCTGCGCCCGCGCCGCCTGCGGGCCCCGGTCCCCGGGCTGTACAACATCCACGGCGGCGGCATGATCACCGGCCATCGGGCCATGGACACGCCGCGCCTGGTCGCGCTCGTCGAGGAGCTGGGCGTCGTCGCCGTCAACGTCGAGTACCGCCTGGCCCCCGAGCATCCCCACCCGGCGCCGGTCGAGGACTGCTACGCCGGGCTGACCTGGATGTCGCGGCACGCCGCCGAGCTCGGCGTGGACCCCGGGCGCGTGGTGGTCATGGGCGGCAGCGCCGGCGGCGGCCTGGCGGCCGGGGTCGCCCTGCTGGCCCGCGACCGCGGCGGCCCGCGCCTGGCCGGCCAGCTCCTGCTGTGTCCGATGCTGGACGACCGCAACACCACCGTCTCCAGCCACCAGTACGACGGCCTCGGCACCTGGCCGCGCGCCCTGAACCTGCTGGGCTGGCGGGCCCTGCTCGGCGAGCGGGCCGGCGAC